>JAZKYG010000141.1:0-16869 GCA_045612025.1 Bacteroidales bacterium | reverse complement strand
TGTCTTATTCATGTTATGTGTTTTTAATTATATATCAAATTCTTTAGCAAACTGAAACTCGTTCTTGAAGCGTTCGAGCAACTCACGGAAGATGGCTTTGCCTTGCTCCGTAGTCATCTTGCTCCAGCGTTCCAGAATCATCAGTTTGAGTGTAAAAGCAATCACATTGTCGAATGTGAAATATTTATGTTCGGTTGTCTCGTCGAGAAATTCCCAGTAGAGCATATCGATTTTGTATTCGCGCTCCGCTGCGTTGTCCTTGTCGAAAAGTGCCAGGATGCTGTCGACGTATGGATAGTCGTCAGACAGTTCAAAGTCTTTCGCACGTGATGTCTTAAGCTGTCTTGTGAAATAAGAGTCGCCTATGACTTCCTTCTCGATGTCTATATGATACTTACGACAGTTCAATGCAGTAATAAGGTTCTTCACGTTCAATGAGAACTCTGCATATCTCTTCACCAGTCTCTCTTTTTGAGAGAGCATGAATTTCCAGTATCTCTCGCTGAGTTCTATTTCAGGTAGCCTTTTGCTGACATCTTTGTCTTCCTTCTGCAAGTCGAGAAGATATTCCTTAATATAAGAAGGTACGAACATAGGATCTTGAATCTCGTCCTCCAGTTGAGATGCAGTGAATACAGTCTGGAGACTAGGATCCGGTTCTTGCTTCTGCAAAAGACGGAGAATCTGTGCGTTATCGTTAGGGTAGAAGAAAAGATTGATGGTGTCAACCTCATCCTTCGTAAGATAATCGTTGAGATATGAGCGTAACTCCTGAACAGAAAGACTTAATTTCTTGTCGTCGGGAGATATCTCCGGCAGCCCTGCTATCAGGCAATAATAATTTCCTCCTGCTATGTTCATCTTGTTAACGTAATAGTGAAACAAAAATTAGTAAAAAAAAGATATATCTGAGGCCTCAGATATATCTAATTCAAGTTATGAAAACAACAATTTCTTTGAATAATCTTTGAGGTATGAATTGAAAAACTCTTCAAAGACTTTTTCCGAGAAGGTCACCTTGTAACTGCCGTCTTTAGGTTGAATTACGAACCCTTCTTTCTGGCTGCTGTTCGTTACGATGGTAAAGTTGTTGTCCAATAGATTTTTATGTTTCGCGAGAAGATATTTTTCAAATTCTTCTTTTTCTTTGTCGTTTGTTATTACGTTAAGATCGACATTACCTTCAGCGTTCCATTTCTCTATTATCTTAGCCATAAGCTCTCTGACGAAGTCTTCGTCTTTGAAAGCGGCTGTTGTCATATCAACGGCAATGTTATTAGATATCAAGTTTGTTATTTGCTGTTTCAAAGCAGCGACGGCTTGTTTTGCGCTCATGCCGAGTTCTGTCTCTGTCTTCTGACGTAATGCAGCAGATTCGTTCTGAGCTTTCTCGATGATAGCGTTAGCTTTGTTCTCAGCTTCTTTAACTATGTTGTCGGCTTCGTTTTTAGCTTTGTTTAGTATTTCCTGAGCGTCTTGTTGAGCTTTTTCTATACCTTCTTCATAGATTTTCTTTGTGAGAAGTTCTAATTTGTTGTCGTTGTTTTCCATAGTTTTAGCTTTTTAATTTATTAAGCGTCGATATTTGCGTATGTTGCGTTTTGTTCAATGAATTCACGACGTGGACCTACTTCGTCTCCCATTAACATAGAGAATACGTAGTCGGCTTCAGCGCCGTTTTCTATTGTTATCTGACGTAAGGTTCTGTGTGCTGGATCCATTGTTGTGCTCCACAACTGTTCTGGGTTCATTTCACCAAGACCTTTGTAGCGTTGGATGTGCAATCCTTTGTCTGTTCCGTCAGCTGAAAGTTCTTTTGTTATCTGAGCGCGTTCTTCTTCAGTCCAGCAATAACGTTCTGTCTTACCTTTTTTAATAAGATATAAAGGTGGTGTTGCGATGTAAACGTAACCTTTATTAATAAGTTCAGGCATATAACGGAAGAAGAAAGTAAGAATCAATGTTGAGATGTGGCTACCGTCCACGTCGGCATCGGTCATGATGACGATCTTATGATATCTCAGTTTTTCTATGTTCAATGCTTTGCTGTCTTCTTCTGTTCCGATAGTAACACCCAAAGCTGTGTAAATGTTCTTGATTTCCTCGCTCTCGAATATTCTGTGTGGCATTGCTTTTTCCACGTTGAGAATCTTACCTCTCAAAGGAAGGATAGCTTGGAATGAACGGTCGCGGCCTTGTTTTGCTGAACCGCCCGCTGAGTCACCCTCAACGATGTAAAGCTCTGTCTTTTCTGGATTCTTGTCTGAACAGTCGGCCAATTTGCCTGGAAGTCCTGAACCTGACAATGCGCCCTTGCGTTGGACGAGTTCTCTTGCCTTGCGTGCAGCGTGACGTGCTGTAGCAGCGGGAACGACTTTGTCGACGATCATCTTTGCTTCTTTTGGTTGTTCTTCCAAGTAGTTGTTGGGACGGTCGCTGACGATCTTGTCGACGATACCCATAACTTCGCTGTTGCCGAGTTTTGTCTTTGTCTGTCCTTCGAACTGTGGTTCTGGAACCTTGACAGAGATGATGGCTGTAAGACCTTCACGGAAGTCGTCGCCGTTGATCTCGAATTTCAACTTGGCGAACATGCCTTGTTTCTCTGCGTATGACTTGAGTGTACGTGTCAAACCACGACGGAAACCTGATAAGTGGCTGCCGCCTTCATGAGTGTTGATGTTGTTAACGTATGAGTGAAGGTTTTCAGAGAATGATGTGTTATATTCTAACGCGATCTCAACAGGAACGTTGTCGCTTTCACCTGCAATGGTGATTGGTTCCGGTGTGAGTTTCTCGCGGTTCTTGTCCAAATAATCTATGAAGTCGGCGAGACCGTTTTCAGAGTGGAATGTCTCGCTCTTAGGTGCTATATTCATATCGGCGTTTTCCTCGCGCTCGTCGCTCAAGGTGATGGCGATGCCTCTGTTGAGGTATGTAAGCTCACGCATACGTTTTGCCAATGTGTCATAGTCGTATATGTTTGTGAGGAATATAGAATCGTCAGGAGTGAAGGTGATGATTGTTCCTGTGTCTGATGCTTCGCCAATGACTTCAACAGAAGTTATCGGTTTGCCGTATTCGTATTCTTGCTTGAATATTTTGCCTTCACGATGGATCTCTGCTGTGAGGTGTTTTGAAAGAGCGTTGACGCAGCTCACACCGACACCGTGGAGACCGCCGGAAACCTTATATGAACCCTTGTCGAACTTACCGCCAGCGTGCAATACTGTGAGAACGACTTCCAATGCTGAGCGTTGTTCTTTTTCGTGCCAGCCTGTAGGGATACCACGACCGTTGTCGGCCACTCTAATAGAATTGTCTTTTAATATCTTGATATCAATGGTATTGCAATAGCCAGCCATCGCTTCGTCAATGGAGTTGTCAACAACTTCATAAACCAAATGGTGCAAACCTCTTACGTTGACATCGCCAATGTACATGGCAGGACGCTTGCGGACAGCTTCGAGTCCTTCTAAAACCTGAATGTTACTAGCATTATAATTGCTTTCAGCAACTTTTTTTACTTCTTCTGTCATTTCTTCTTATATGTGAAAAATGTTTTTTATTCCTCTGAAAATAGATAATATTATGCGCAAAGATAATAAAAAAAACGTGTATTTCTAACAAATACACGATAAAAATATTGAAAAAAATATCTTTTCTCTTAATGCGCTTTATCGCGCTATTTCAAGTGTTATTTTGTCTATAAGAATTTATATTTGAAACCTAGAAAAGCTTGGAAACCATAGCTTGGATAGTCGTAATAGATTTGGTATTTGTTGTGAATCAAATTCTTTATTTCTGCATAGAATGAAATGTCGTCATTGAGTTTGTAGTCGCTGCCTAACTGTATGTCTACAATAGGTTTCAGTTCCTTGATATCATCATAGGAGTCTCCTGTCAATGCATATCGTCTGCCTTCAAGATAGGTGGCCATGTTGAAACTCCAATGCTCATTCATTTGGTAAACTCCTTTCAAAGTTAATTCTATCTCTGGTTTGTACCATGCTTGTGATATGGTGATAGGGACGTCGCATGTTAAACGTGCTTTGATGAAATCATAATTGTTGTATGCGAAATCGGCTATGGCTTTGATGTTGTCGTTTATTCTCACATGAAGGTCTGCATTGAAATTGAATACATAGCAGTCGTTTAAAATTATATCGAAGGCTCCGGCTTGTGTTGTTGAATTGATGAAAAATACATGATTGTCAATTCTTCTGTATCTTACGCCAAAGTGTCCGTTAACCATATTTAAGACTTTGAACTTCAATCCTCCTTGGAAATCGATCCATGTTTTCTCATAATCGAATTCGCCTATGGTGATGAGATTGCTTATGATAAATGGATTTTCTGCTAAAATGTCTTTCAGAGTGTTTATCTTGGTGCTTCCGCCTAAGCCTGCGTAGAACTCTATGCAGTTCTGGAAGAGGTAAAGACTGCCTTTGATGTCAGGGTAGATGCCTCCCATGCTGATTGAGTTGGTCTTGACATCGAGGAGGAGACCTAGACGAAGACTGTAGAAATCGCCGTTCAAATCGAGGTGTGGATTGAATGATACCAAGAATAAGGTCTGCTCTATATTGCTAAGCTCTGCCTTGGCGTCGGCTATCAGCGTCTGTGTGCCGTTGCCGTATTTGAACCATGAGTTAGAGTGTTCTAAATGTGCCTTGAGACTCAGGAGGTTCTCTTGCATTCCTTTTTGTATGCCTGAATAGTTGTAGGCTAATGAGAACTCGTCGTATAATGATTTGTAACTAGACTTGTTGTTGTTGGCCGTTACGTTTGCGTTTAAAGAGTGTATGTATCTTGGGTCGGATTCGTTTCTCAAGTAATACATGTCATAATGATAGTCGACATGAGAATGTAACTGGAACTGAGAGAAGCGGTTTGTCATTGATATGCCGAAGGCGTTGTTCATGTATTTTGAATTGACATAGTCTTTCATGTCGAACCATGTCGAATTATGGTCAACGCCGACGCTTAAACTTGTTCTCTTTGATATGTTTGAATAATGACGGAAGAGGAATTCTGGAGATAGTCTTGTTCCGATTCCGGCTTTGATGAAGTTGTTGCAGATGCTTATGCTCTTGTTGCTGGTGTAGCTCAAAGGACTGATTGGTTCTAAATCAGCTTTGTAATTATAGGTGAAATCTTCTGTGTTGATTTCATAGTTAGGGATGTTGAAATCGCGTTTCGGCATGTCTGGCGTTTTCGCTATTCTCTCTGAGTTTTGTATCTGTGGAGTGTACTTGCCTTCTACTGTGACTTCTTCATTATGCGACTGAGCGTTTAATGATGAGCAGATTAAGATAAGAAACGCTGTTATGACAAAATGTATTCTTTTCATGATTTCTCTCCCTTATTCGTTTGATGTTTTGCCAATGATGTTTAATTTTTCCTGAGCCAAGCCTACGACTTCTTTGTGGTCGCTTTCGTCTTCAGGGTAGTTCTCTATGACGCTCTTTAATGTCTCTTTCGCTTGGAAGACATTGTCTTTTGCAACATAGACGTCGCTTAAGATGATGAATGAGCGTGCTGTCCAGTTGATGTAATTGCTGAATTTGTCTGATGCGAAGAAGACTTTTTCTTCAGCGGCGTCATATTGTTTTGTGTTGTATAGGCATATTGTTGACAGATAAGCGCATTCTGCTCCTGTTTCTGTGTTGTCTATGTTTGAACATATATCGAAGTATTTGACGGCTTCGGTATAGTCGTTCTTGTCGAAATATGATTTTCCTAAGATGTAGTTTGCCTGTTTCTTCTGGTTTGCGTTTATATCTTGCATTCCGATAAGTTGGTTTGCTTTTTCTATTGCCTTGTCGTATTGCCTGTCGAAGTAATAGCTCTTCATGCTTCCTTCTATGGCTTCTGTTATGATATGTTGGTTGTCGGTTGTGCTTAAAAGTCTCTCGTAATGTTTTGCGGAGCTCGTGTAGTTCGACTCGTCATAATCCATTCTTGCAATTAGAAGAAGTGCGTGATCGGTATAGTCATTGTCGCTTTGGTTTATGATATATTCGATATGTGTTCTGATTCCGTCGGTGTTCTTGCTCAATTCCATAGAACTCATGGCGTAATAATGAACGTCGAGCAGATATGCTCCGTTAGGATGTTTTTCTACGTATTGGTTAGCGCCTTTGATGACCTGTTGGTATTTCTTGCTTGAATAGAAGTCTTCAATGTTTCTGAATGTCAAAGAGTCTTGTTTGTCAATGCTTATCTCGGCGAGATTGTTATTTGCGATGTAGTCGAAATAAGCTTGAATCTCATTGCTTTCTTTGTAGATGTTATTGATGATATTCAGAGCTTCTCTTGATTCTTCAGTGTTAGGGTATTGAGCCACGACAGATTTAAGTCTTTCTAAGGCCTTGTCGTTCTCATCGTTGTTGTAATAAATCATGCCTGTCTTCATCAGTGACTTGCGGGCATATTGTGAGCGAGGTCTTTCTTTAACCACTTTATCGAATGATGTTATCGCTGAACGATGGTCACCGCTGTTGAGGTGCGTCATTCCTATTTCATAAATTGCTCTGTCGTAATAAACCGACTTTTGGTGTCTGCTTACGATGTTGTTTAGGCTGTTGATTTTTTCATTGGTCTTTCCTAAAGCGCTGTAGCCCATTGCTTGTTGGAAATATGCATAGTCGGCGTTTTTGTTGCTTATCTTCAAGGAATTGTTGTAGGACGTAATGGCGTTGTTGTACTGGCGTTGGATGAAGTAGCAGTCGCCTATGCGCATCCATGCGTCGCCTTGTCTTTCTTTGTCGGATAGTTCGTCGTTATTTATGAACTCCTTGAATTTTATTGAGGCGTTGTTGAAGTCGCTGTTGTCAAGGTAGATATATCCTAAATTATAATGTGCCAAGGCGTAGATGTCTAGGTCTTTTGTTCCTTTGGTGTTTATGAATTTAAGATAAGTCTTTGATGCTTCCTTGAGGTCGTTCAGCTGGTAGTAAGAATCAGCAAGCCAATAGATGGCTTCTTTTTGGCTTTTTGCCTCTATGCCTTTGCTGTTCGATGCCTTTTCGAAATGTTTGATGGCTTCCTTGAAATTGCCTTCGTTGTAGTGTTGGATGCCGACATTATATGTGAGGTCTGACTGTATTTTCTTCAGTTCAGGACTGAGATTGTCGTATTGCTCTATGGTTTTGAGTACGTTGCTGTAATCATTGGAGTTTAAAAGCAGGTGAATTACAATATCTTGGAAATCGCTGACCTGGTTTGATTTAGGATTGTTCTTTATGTAGTCGTTAAGTATGCTGATGGCTTCGTTGAAAGGGTCGATGCCAGGGATGAAGCTTAGGACGGCATAGTTGTAGAGGGCGTTCTCTTTCAATGTGTCGTTGAAATTCATCTTGTAGGCTTTGAGATATGTGTTCCTTGCAAACTTGTCTTGGTCGGTGTTGCTGTAGCATTGCGCCATATAATAAGATGCATATTGTGCCAGCTCGTCATCTTTGTCTGTGACCTTGGTGAAGTGTTCGATGGCGCCGTTGAAGTCATCGTTCTTCATTTTGCAGAATCCGATGTTGAATTCTATTTCTCTTGGCAGTTTGCGACGTGAACTCTGTAATGCGATGTTGTAATATTCAAGGCCTTTGGTATAATCTTCTTGTTGCTGCCATGACTCTGCTATCATAAGCGCGATGTCTGCCTTACGGTTTTTGTGAGCTTTTTGTAGGATGTCGTCTCCATTTTCGATTACGCTTGCGTAGTCTCCTTTGTTGAAATTGATTTGGAGAATATAGATGTTAGCGATGTCGCTGTAGTTTGCGTTTCCTTTTAATATGTTGAAATGTTCGAGGGATTCGTCTAGTTTGCCGCTAATATATAAAGTGTGGGCGTAATAATATCTGGCGTCGTCGGTGTAGTCGTTTGTGTATTTTGTGAGCCTTTCAAAGATAGGTGTTGCTTTTGCAACTTCTTGTGTCTGGTAGTAGCAGTATGCTTGTTTGAAGTCGCATTCGTCTTGTTCGTCTTTGCTTAGGTTTTTGACATTGGTGCTTTTGTATGCCTTTAATGCGTCACGATATTTTCTTGTCTTAAATAAATAGTTGGCATACATGAATTTGGCTTTGTCGACTATGAGCGCGGTTGGGTTTTCTCTGATGAATGTGGTGATTTTGTTTTCGCCGTCGCTTTCTTCAAGGAATAGGGTGGAAACTGCTTCATAGTATTTTGCCATGATGACCTTGTCTTTGTTTTCGTCATCGGTGAAGGAAATGTATTGTTCGAAACATTCCAATGCAGAAGCGTAGTGCTGGTTCTCGAATAGCAATACTCCTTTTTCGAAAGTGTTTTCAGGATCGTATTGGTTTATTTCTTTTTGTGCTGATACATAGATTGTTATGAATGACAGTATTATTGCAAAAAGAATTCTTTTCATGTTATGATATGTTGTTTTGATGTAAAATGACTAGTGATTTCAAATTAACGACAAAGATAAGAAAAAAGTATATAAGTCTATGAGTCAATGAATCAAAAAAACGGAGTCTTCGGACTCCGTTTTTTTCTAAAGCATAAGCGGGATTCTGTTCCTTGTTTCCAAGGTGATTGTCATTTCTCTAGGTCTGTCGTTGCCGAAAGACTCAAGCAACCTACCCTCCCGACTCGGACGAGCAGCCCTCGTGCGTCGGTATATTTGGTCTTGCAGCCCGTAAGGTTTACCCCGAAACTATGTTACCATAACTTCGCGTGAGCTCTTGCCTCACGTTTTCACCCTTACTCCGAAGAGCGGTAATTTTCTGTGGCACTTGCTGTTATCTTGAAGATACCTTCCTGTTAAGAAGTACGGTGCTCTGTGCTGTCCCGACTTTCCTCACGCAGGATTTCTCCTGCCTGCGACAATCGCTTTACGGCTGCAAAGATACGAAAAAAGTCGACAAGTCAATAAACTACAAGGCAACAAGTTTTTTTATTTAATAAAATGTTATATTTGCAATATATGGGGTTAACTCATTCTTTCAAAAATTCTAAACTTCTATAAGGCATGAAACAGTTTTTCAGAATGGCTCAAATCCATGAGACTAGAGACATGAGCGTCGGCAACAGAATCACAAGAGGTATATATCTACCTGAAGATGAAATAAAAATAGGAGGAGTGTATGATTTCTTCGACCGCAAATTGAATGTGCTATCCGTTGACGCCAATGAAATGGTTTTCACTTATATTGGCGTGACATACAAACTTAACAGAAAATGGCAGGTGCTTGGAACTCCGACATATCATATCCCTAATCAATATATAAGTGAGTCGGAGCGTTTCGTGTTTTATTTCAGTAATTATGGTCCAGAATGTTTTAACTGGGAATCTGAAAGTAAAGAAATTATCGATTTGTTCGATGAGATGAAACTCAATAGGAATGAAGGCAACTTGTGGAAAAATATACCGTTGGCACATAGATACTTGCATATTATAAAGGACTTGACGCCTGAGAGAGATGAGGAGATAAATCCGGCCATAAGAGCGTGGCTTGTAGAACTTGCGCTGAAGTTCGATTTCATTAACGTAAAGGAAACGCCTCGTCTGTATCAGTCTTATTGCGAATATTACAGATTATGTCTGCATTATATGTTGGATTCTGATATGAATGAGGAACTTAAAGAGGATATGGATAGATATTATTTCCGTACCGTGGATGGATATATAGAAAAACTATCTTGGATTGTCGGCAGGTGTATGACGGATTATGCATTGGACAGATGGAATTCTCTTGACGGACATCTCAAGACAGATCCGGTTCAGGCATCGGAGAAGTGGGAAGAGGTGATTTATGAAGTGGAGAAGGAGGTCGAAGAAGAATTGAAAGACAACCCTCGCGGAATGGGATTCTGCCATGCTTATTGGAGCGCCAAGAGAGCAGCGCTCGCACGCAGAGGCATCGAGTGGAAAAGTCCTAGCGCAATGAATCCAAAAGTGATGTTTGATTGATTTTCAGTTAGTGATTAGGTGCTGAAGATTATAAAATAAGGAGCGCTCTTTTATAAGGCGCTCCTTGCTTGTAGTCTTTTGTTATGTGGTCCTGTTGGCTTTAACAATCCTTTCTTTTCCTCTGAAGTCTTCAAAGATCTCAACGTCTGAAAATCCCATTCCTCTGCATAAGTCGGTCATCTCTTTTCCTAGATATTCGTTGATCTCGAACCATACTTCGCCGTTTTCTTTGAGATGTGTCTTCGCGAATTCAAGTATATTCCTGTAAAAAATCAAAGGGTCATTGTCGCTGACAAACAATGCTGTATGTGGTTCCCAACTTAATACGTTGTCACGCATATCGGCCTTTTCCAATTCTCTTACGTAAGGTGGATTGCTGACGATGATGTCGAACTTTGTCTCTATATTGTTTCTTAAATATAGTATGTCATCGTGGATGAAGGTGATATCTGCATTATTATTGACAGCGTTTTCTTTTGCTAGTTCCAAGGCTTTTTCTGAAATGTCAAGAGCGTAGACTTTGCTGTTTGCGATATGTTTTGCCAAGCTGATGGCGATACATCCGCTTCCGGTTCCGATGTCTAATATTGTTAATTGTTCATTATGCATTGTGCATTATGAATTTTATTTACGAGTTCTGAAGTTTCAGGTCGTGGAATCAAAACGTTTTCGTTGACTTTGAATTTGAGGTCGCAGAACTCTGTTTCACCTATTATATATTGTAAAGGCTTGTTTTTTAATAAATCCTTGACTGCAAAGTGGAACGTCAGCATCTCCGACTCGCTGAGTCGCAGCTCTGGCTCTAACGCCATTTTTACACGAGTTATATTGAAATAATGTTCTAATAAGATGAGAGTCATCGCATTGGCTTCGTCTTTGTCGTAGATGGAACAAAGCTGTTCGCGATAATAGTTTCTTATGTCTTTGACTAAATTAGATGGTACTTTCATGCTTGCAAAAATATTGAAAATATTTTATCTTTGCAGTAATATATTTATGTCTAAAGTTTAAAGGCGAAAGACGAAAGATGTGCGGTAGAGATATCGTCCGTTGTCTGTAGTCCGTTGTCTGTTGTCTCAGGAAAATGTTCGACGATACATATAAAATATTAGTTGGAGAAGGTGATGGTTTGTACAAGGAGAAGGGCAGTAAGTTTATTGCCAAGGCCTTTGCTGTACATTCCGAAGATGAGGTGAAAGCGCGTGTGGCGGAGTTTAAAAAACAGTATTTCGACGCGCGGCATCATTGTTATGCCTTCATCATGAATCCAGACAAGTCATGTTATCGTTCGGCTGATGACGGCGAGCCTTCTGGTACTGCCGGCAAGCCAATCCTCAATCAGATTTTGTCTAAAGATGTTACCAATGTTTGTGTTGTCGTCGTACGTTATTTCGGCGGAATAAAGCTTGGTGTGCCAGGACTCATCGCTGCATATAAGGCGGCGGCTAAGGAGGCGCTTGAAAACGCGACCATCATCGAAAAGACCATTGATGAAGTCTATTCTGTTGAATTCGATTATCCTCTTATGAACGAGGTGATGCGAGTGTTGAAAGATGAGAACCTTGAACAACAAAATCCAAAGTTTGAACTTAACTGTTATCTCGAAATTTCAGTGAGAAAGAAAGACGCTGATAGAGTGGTAGATAAGTTGAAAAGATTGTACGGTGTAAAAATAGATTATCTTAGAACTGTTTGATAATCTTGTATTTACGAAAGTATGTTTTAGCCCCTTCCTTGCTCGTAATATAAATCAAAGAAAATTAATATTCAATATAAAATTGATTTTTTTATTAACTTTTTTGTCCTCATTTTTGTTGAAAATTTTGGAAGCGAAAGTTGATTTTGTAATCTTTTGATTTTTAAAACATTGTATTTTTTTAACTGATAGAATGAGCGAACTTTGTGTCGAAATATGGAATAATTGTCTCAAAATGATACAAGAGAACACTCGTCCTCAGAGCTACAAGACTTGGTTCGAACCAATCAAACCGGTGGCTTATGAAGATGACGAGAACGTCTTGACTATACAAGTTCCGAGTCAGTTTTTCTATGAGTATCTCGAGTCTCAATATATCAGTCTTTTAAAACTTACTATCCATAAAATACTCGGTCCAACAGGACGCTTGAAATATAGTATCGTGATGGATAATTATGGCTCTGACAATCCTTTGGATATTAAGGTGCCAACGACAGACAGAACCAATACTGTCAACCCTGCGGTTCGCGTGCCGATAAATTTCGACGATGAACAGAATAAGCAGGTCTTGAATCCATTCGTTTTGCCTGGAATCAATAAGATTAAAGTCGAATCTCAACTTAATGAGAATTATTCTTTCGATAACTTCATTGAAGGCGACTGCAACAGACTGGCTCGTTCTGCTGGTTTGGCGGTGGCTGAAAAACCTGGCAAGACTGCCTTCAATCCTTTGTTTATTTACAGTCCAACAGGATTGGGCAAGACTCACCTTTGCCATGCTATAGGTCTTGAGACAAAGAAACATCATCCTAATCTCATCGTTCTTTATGTTAATGCAGAACAGTTCATTCAGCAGTTTATGAGTTCTTGCAAAAACAAGACAAGAAATGACTTCGTGCATTTCTATCAGATGATAGACGTGCTTATCATAGATGATATTCAGTTCTTTTCTGGCAAGACCAAGACACAGGAAGCGTTCTTCCATATTTTCAACCATTTGCAACAAAATGGAAAACAGCTGATTTTTGCGAGCGATAAGGCACCTGTCGAAATCAAAGATATGGAACCTCGTTTGTTGTCTCGCTTCAAATGGGGATTGTCCGCAGACATGCAGGCTCCTGACATCGATACTCGTATAAGAATCCTGAAACGTAAGGCTTTTAATGACGGCATAGAACTTCCTGATGACGTGATTGACTATGTCGCATCAAGAGTGAAGAGCAATGTGAGAGAAATGGAGGGCCTCTTTATTTCTTTGATAGCTCAGTCTTCACTGAATAAGAAAGCCATCACTATGGATCTTGCCCGTCAGCTTATCGAAAGATTCGTTCATAATACAACGCAAGAGGTATCGATAGAATATATCGTCAATGTTGTTTGCAACAACTTGAACATACCAATAGAAGAATTTTATTCTAAATCGAAAAAACGTGAAATGGTGCAGGCACGCCAGCTTGCAATGCATTTCGCAAAGAAATATACCAAATGTTCTTTGGCCGCCATCGGTCAACAATGCGGTGGTAAAGATCACGCTACTGTGATACACGCTTTGAAAACCGTATCAAATCTTTTGGAAACCGATAAGCAATTTAGGACATTGGCTTCAGAAATTGAGAAAAATATCTGCTGATGAATCGTCAATTTGGAAATCTTTATCTCATTCCCACCTTGCTCGGCGCAACGACAGCCGAACAGGTAATCCCTCAAGGTACTTTGGAAATCGTTAGAAAAATACGCTTTTTCGTGGTGGAAAATGTTCGCACCGCACGTCGTATGTTGTCGAAAATGAATATGCCTTGTCCTATCGATGAACTTACTTTCATCGAATTGGATAAGCATGACAAGTCTAACAATCCTGATTTGATGACTTATCTTGGAGAAGCCTTGAATGGCAAGGATGTCGGACTTATGTCAGAAGCAGGAACTCCTTGTGTCGCAGACCCGGGTTCTCTTATCGTGGAACTCGCTCACCAGGCAGGAATAAAAGTAGTGCCTCTTACAGGCCCTAACGCTATGATTCTTGCACTGATGGCTTCTGGATTCAACGGACAGGCATTCTGCTTTCACGGTTATCTTCCGATAAAATCTCCAGAAAGAACAGCAGCTATAAAAAATCTTGAACGTCGTTCGGCATCAAACAACGAGACACAGATGTTTATCGAGACTCCCTTCCGTAACAACGCGATGATTGAGGAACTCACAAAGACTCTTCATCCAAATACAATGTTGTGCGTCGCTTGTAACATCTCAATGCCAGACGAGGAAATCGTAAGCAAACCGATATCAGAATGGAAACGTATCAAAAAAGATTGGAACAAAAGACCAGCCGTATTCTTGATATATAAATCTAAATATTAAATCTGTAGAGACGTATCAATGATACCTGCATCATAAACTAACATTGATGCGTCTATATAATTATGTTATGAATAAAGAAGAATATCTGATATATTGTCTGCTTTACGCCATCGATGCCGCGAATGTCAAGAAACAGAATCTTGTGCAGATGGCGCTGAAAACTGATTCTGTAAACTTCGTTAAAATCTATAATCTCATCCAACAACACGACGAAGCGACAAGGAAAAATATAATCGCTTCATTGCAAAACGACTTCGATAAAAACGACTTGATAGAAGAAATAAAAACCACCTTCTTGTCTGAATTGGAGTCTTCAATGCAAGAAAGTGTCGTTGATACATTGAAGGCAGAACATTGAACTCCAAACTCCTTTGTTTAAATAAGGTTCTGAGATTTTGAATTTTTGAATTTCTGACTTTTTATTGGGCGTTCCGGCTCCGCCGTCGGGCTTTCCGCTATATCTTTTTTCGCTTCGCTCCAAAAGGATGCCGCTCCAATCCCTAACGCATCGTATGGAAATAAGAGAGGCGTTTTGATGAATAGGAAAGGAAATTTTAATGAAAAGTTAAACCTCTTTCATACTGAAACATCTCTTTTTCTCCGACATTATCTTTGCAACAAGAAATCCTAATGTTGTTATGAAGAAGATGAAAAATGAAAAAACTAAGATACTCCTTTCTTTTGTTCCTATAATATTTTTAATCATTAGTCTCGTTTTTGTCGTAAAGGTTTTTGATACTTCTGTGATGGAGGGTGCGAGTCAGATTGCACTGCTCGTCGCTTCTGCTGTCTGCGTCTTTATCGGGATGCTGTTTTTCAAAGTTCCGTGGCAGTCTTTCGAAGACGGCATAAAAGCCAACATCGCTAATGTTGGTTCCGCCATCGTGATGCTGCTTCTCATCGGCGCTATTGGCGGAACCTGGATGCTGAGCGGCGTGGTCCCGACTATGATTTATTACGGAATGCAAATCGTGAATCCGAAGATTTTTCTTTTGATATGTTGCATTGTCTCTGCTGTCGTTTCTATTGTTACAGGAAGTTCATGGACGACAATCGCTACAATCGGTGTCGCTCTTATAGGGATAGGACAGAGTTATGGCATTTCTACGTCTTGGATCGCTGGTGCGGTTATCTCAGGTGCGTATTTCGGCGATAAAATTTCTCCTCTTTCCGACACTACCGTCATCGCCTCATCTACTGTAGGCGTGCCTTTGTTTGAACATATAAGGTATATGATGATAACGACAGTTCCGGCTATGACTATAAGTTTGGTGGTGTTTTTAATCGCAGGTTTTTCTTTCGGTGGAGGTGCGCAGCAAGACGTAGGTGACTTTGCCGATGCCTTGAAATCGACGTTTAATATCAGTCCTTGGTTGATGGTAATGCCACTGATGACATTTGTGATGATACTTTTCAAACTGCCGTCGCTGATAGTTCTGTTCCTCTCTGCGGTGCTGGCAGCAGTGTTCATTCCACTAGCGCAACCTCAGATCATTTCGCACCTTATTAATATAGGTAACGAAATGACAATGACCGACGCTGTTAAAGCGATGATGATAAGTTGTTATGGAAATACTTCGGTAGAAACATCAAATGCCATGCTTAGGGAATTGATAGCTACTCGAGGTATGAGCGGAATGATGAATACTATCTGGCTTATAATATGCGCGATGTGTTTCGGAGGTGTGATGATGGCAAGCGGAATGATAGCGAATATTACAAATTTAATTATGAGGTTTATAAAACGAACGGTTGCTTTGGTTGGTTCGACGGTCTTTACAGGAATGTTAAGCAATGTATGTATTAGTGATCAATATCTGTCTATCATTCTTACTTGTAATATATTTAAGGATTATTATGATAAAAACGGATATGAATCACGACTTCTTAGCAGAAGCGCAGAGGACTCAGCTACGGTGACAAGTCCTCTTGTCCCGTGGAATACCTGCGGCATGACGCACGCTACCGTTCTAAATGTAGCGACATTGTCATATCTGCCGTATTGCATCTTTAATATCCTCAGTCCGATTATGTCGATAGTCATCGCATCAATAGGATGGAAGATCTCCAGAAGAAAATAATTGGTTATTTATCAAAAATCACGGATTAACTTAAGCAGATATATTAATTAATAAGGTGTAAGCTAATCCGTGTGATTTTTGTGATACGTGAAATAATATTTTGTATTTATTCGTGGATATATTCCAGAATTTGTTCCGCATGGATTTTCGTCTTGATTTCTTTTGGTGTGAAAATCTTCTCGATGATTCCGTCTTCGTTGACAAGATATGTGGTGCGTAATGTTCCTATTGTGCGACGGCCACAAGCTACTTTCTCTCCCCAGCATCCTAGCTGTTGGAGTAGGGTGGTGTCGGTATCAGCAATAAGTGGAAATTCTAATCCTTGTGCATCGGCGAATTTCTTCTGCAGTTCTTTCTTGTCTTTGCTGACGCCGATTATTGAGTAGCCCGCAGCTTCTAATTCTGCTTTATGAGCTTGTAAAGAGCATGCTTCGGCGGTACAACCGCTTGTGTTTGCCTTTGGATAACTGTAAAGAACGATTTTTTTACCTTTATAATCGCTGCTTTTTATTTCGTTGCCGTCTTGGTCTATACCTAAGACTTCTGGAATTCTGTCTCCTATATTCATTTTTTTTAATTTTAAAGTTTACGCAAATTTACGAAAAATATATAATTGAGATGTATCATAACGTAATTGGAAAAATAAACACTATATCTTAGTTATTAAAAAACATCCTCTTTCAGTGAATGTCCCTATATTAATTAATAAGGTGCGTTCCGGTTTTCATTGCAGCCATTCGTATCGTTCCTGGGCGTTGTCGGTGTTCCTGCGCCGCTTCCTGTTCCCGGATCTGTGC
>JAZKYG010000140.1:0-3919 GCA_045612025.1 Bacteroidales bacterium | reverse complement strand
ACCGCTGTCCCTCTTCACCGAAACCGTTCCCCGTGTTTTGCGAGTGCAAAGATACGACTTTTTCCTTTCCCGCAAACACTTTTTCAAAATATTTTCGCTTTTTCATAAACTTTTTCGCTAACGGCTGAAAGACAGAGCGTTAAAATAAAAAACAGAGCCCCACAGACGGCGGATCCTTGATCTTTCTGACTGAAAACGGCGCCGAAATGGCAAAAAACACGACCGAACCAGACGAAAAATATCACAAAATAGAAGATTTTTCAAAAAAAACTGAACGTTTTCACCTAGATTTTTCACGCTCTTATCATGAATTTATCGCTACTCTCACACCACACATCGGCAAGCAAGCCTCAGTCCAATACCAAAGACGGAAACAGGACACGTGGATACACCTTATTAATTAATATATATGCCGGAGATACGAAACACTCAAACAAGATTGCACACGAATAGACAAGAACATCGCACAAATCGAAATGACACTAATCTGATACTAATTTATAAAGTAGAGTTAAATTCCTTACATCAACTTCTTTATCAAATCCATTTTATCGTATGGAGGATATTTCATCGCAAAGTCGATTTTGTTAGATGATTTCATGACTGCGCGTTTATTGCTGAACGCCAAGAAACTTTCCTGCGAGTGATATTTCCCCATACCGCTCTCCCCGACTCCACCGAATGGCAGATGATCGTTGGCAACATGCAAAATAGTATCGTTGACGCAGACTCCACCAGAAGTTGTAGTTGCTAAAATTTCTTCAGCATTTTTGTCATTGCCGAAATAATAAAAAGCCAAAGGTTTTGCTCTCCTTACTACAAACTCCCTCACCTTATTAATGTCGTCGAATTCTATTACAGGCAATATTGGTCCGAAGATTTCATCTTTCATCACACCGACCATTGACCAAGACTGCTGACTGTTGTCCGTTGCCTGTTGACTTAAATCCAAAAGCGTAAACTGAATATATCTTTCATCAGCATCACAATTTCCGCCATAGATAATCTTTCCTTCATTAAGGTATGACACCAATCTATTATATGACTTATCGTTTATAATTCTACAATAACACTCGCTTTGCCGTTGGTCTGTACCATAGAATTTCTCGACATAATAAATCATCTTTTTCATCAGTTCTTTCTTCACTGACTCATGTACCATCAGATAATCCGGAGCGACACATGTCTGACCGGCGTTTATTGTCTTGCCCCAGACGATTCTTCTAGCAGCTAAGTCGATATTGCAATCTTTATCAACGATGCAAGGACTTTTGCCGCCTAGTTCCAGGACGACAGGTGTAAGATTTTTCGACGCTGCTTCCATCACAACTCTGCCCATATCCGGACTTCCTGTATAAAAAATAAAGTCGAATTTCTGTACCAGCAAAACCTGGTTCACGTCTCTATGTCCTTGGAACATCGCAATATATTTAGCATCGAATGTTTCATCGATTATCATCTGCATAACTTCCGAGGTATATTGCGAATAAGGCGACGGTTTCATAACAGCGCAACATCCAGAAGAAATCGCTCCTACCAAAGGTGCGAACATCAGATGAAACGGATAGTTCCAAGGAGCTATAATCAAAGCCACACCAAAAGGCTCGTACATCACATAGCTCTTTGACGGAAACAGATACAAAGGAGTCTTGACTTTCTTGGGTTTCGCCCATTTCTTAATATTTTTTATATGATCGTTAATTTCATTTAAGACAATGCTGATTTCTGTCAAGAATGCCTCTTCCTTACACTTATGCAAATCTCTCCACAACGCATCATAAATATCATCTGAATATTTTTCTATAGACTGTTTCAGTTTTTTCAATTGCTTCAAACGAAAGTCAACTGATTTAGTTTCATTTGTCAGGAAATATTCCCTTTGTTGCGAGACTATATTATTTATTGATTCAATAGTATTCATATTTTCAAGTCGATAGACCACGGTCAATGCCAACAGCCTTTGTTTACATTTATATTTACAAAAATAAACAAAAAATGTTTTTTAAAAATAACGACTCTTTGAAGAATAACAGAAAAGGACGTGCAAGCACGTCCTTTCTTTTAAGATTTTAATTTTCAGATTCTATCTGCTTCTGTTTCTACCTCTGCGACCAGAGTCTTTTCTATCTTTTCTTGAATCTTTTTTAGAGTCTCTTCTTGAATCCTTCTTCGACTCTTTTCTTGATTCCCTCTTGCCTTCTGGCTTATAACTTCTGTCGCCGAACTTGTCACGGTTCTTGCGCTCAGGTCTGTCGTCGTCAAAATGTTTCTTTTCTTTTTTCTTCTTTGGTTTTGGATCTGTAGTTGTTATTTCAACGCGGATGCCTTCTGTGTTCTTTCTTTCATCAGCGAAACAATCAACGATGAATTGAGCTTGACGTTCATCAACATCAACAAATGAGAAGTTTTCCATCATATCGATTCTACCGATACGGATGTCTTTTGTTCCTGTAACGTCATTGATCTTACCGATGATATTATTAGGTTTGATCCTATCTTTCTTACCTTTACTGAAGAAAAGACGTTGCAAGCCATTATCATCATAGTCTTTCTTTTCAGATTTAGACTTCTTATCTTTTTTCTCAGGTTTACTATCGTCGAAGTTAAGATCTTTAGCATCTTTATAATAATCGAGGAAACGATTGAAGTTAAGAGCCACCACTCTTGTGATAAGTTCTTCAGGCGACATCCAACCTAATTTTCTGAATACTATAGGAAGATAATCAGCGATGTCTTCACGCATGATATCAACTTTCTCAAGTCTGTCAACGTGATTGAAGAGTTGTTTTTCGCACACCTGTTTTGCGGAAGGCACCATCGCTCTTTCGATAGTCTGACCGAGCTGTTTCTCGATAGCTTTAATCTTATGTTTTTCGCGTGAGTGGATAAGACTCAAGCAGACGCCAGTCTTATCGGCGCGACCTGTACGACCGCTGCGATGGATATATACAGCTGTTTCGTCAGGAAGGTTGTAGTTGATAATATGTGTAAGATCGCTGACGTCAATGCCACGAGCCGCCACGTCTGTTGCAACCAGAATCTGGAGATAACGTTGACGGAAGTGATTCATCACCAAGTCGCGTTGTGCTTGTGAGAGATCGCCGTGAAGTGAAGCAGCGTTATAACCGTCATGGATGAGGTTGTCAGCAACTTCCTGTGTCTCGAGTTTTGTTCTACAGAAAACGATACCATAAATAGAAGGCGTGTAATCTATGAAACGTTTCAATGCGAGATAACGATCGTTAGCACGAATCAAATAATGAATATGTCTTACGTTAGCTGTTCCTGAATTCTTCTGACCGATAGAAATTCTAACAGGATCTTTCATGTAATGGTTGAGAATCTTCTCGACTTCAACAGGCATTGTTGCAGAGAAAAGATGGATATTCTTTTCAGTTGGCATATATTCGAGGATAGCGTCAACGTCTTCTTGGAAACCCATGTCGAGCATCTCATCAGCCTCGTCTAGAACGATTGTCCTAACATTACTGAAATCAACTTTATTACGACGAATCATATCTTCAAGACGACCCGGCGTTGCAACTATGACTTGAGGTTTTTTAGCTAATTCTTTGAACTGATTTTCAATGCTTGCTCCGCCATAGACCGGCACAACCAGAATTTCTGGAATATATTTAGAGAAATTCTTAAGGTCTTTGGTAATTTGAACACAAAGCTCGCGAGTCGGGCAAAGCACCAAAGCGTGAACACAACGTTGAGATGCATCGATGTTTTGGAGTAAAGGAAGTCCGAATGCTGCTGTTTTACCGGTACCTGTCTGAGCGAGGCCAACCATATCAGTTCTTTGAGACAACAAGACAGGTAAAGTTTCCTGTTGGATTGGCATAGGTTCTTTGAAACCCAGCTCGTCAATAGCCCTCAGTATAGCCGGGTTCAAATTGTAATCTTGAAATTGAGA
>JAZKYG010000139.1:0-18521 GCA_045612025.1 Bacteroidales bacterium | reverse complement strand
CCAACTTGTGTTTCTAAGTTGTGGTAAGCTGGTAAGCAGTGCATGAATTTGCATTTTGGATTGCCAGTCATTCTCATCATTTCGCCGTTTACTTGGTAAGGTTTTAACAAGCTGATACGTTCTGCCCATACTTCAGCTGGTTCACCCATTGATACCCATACGTCTGTGTATAAGAAGTCACAACCTTTAACGCCTTCTTCAACGTTGTCAGTAACTGTAACAGTTGCGCCAGTTTCTTTAGCGATTTCTTTACATGTTGCTACGAGTTCTGCATCTGGTTGTAATGATTTAGGAGCGACGATTCTAACGTCCATACCCATCTTAGCGCCACCGACCATTAAAGAGTTACCCATGTTGAAGCGAGCGTCGCCAACGTAAGCGAAAGTAACTTTGTTTAAAGGTTTGTCTGTGTGTTCTGTCATTGTTAAGAAGTCAGCCAAGATTTGTGTTGGGTGGAATTCGTTTGTCAAACCGTTCCATACTGGTACGCCAGCATATTTAGCTAATTCTTCAACTGTTGCTTGGTCGAAGCCACGATATTCGATACCGTCGTACATACGGCCTAAAACGCGTGCTGTGTCAGCCATAGATTCTTTAACACCGATTTGTGAACCTGAAGGTCCTAAGTATGTAGCGTGTGCGCCTTGGTCATAAGCTGCTACTTCGAAAGCACAGCGTGTACGTGTTGAAGTCTTTTCGAAAATCAAAGCGATGTTCTTGCCTTTTAATCTTTGTTGTTCTGTGCCTGCATATTTAGCGCGTTTGAGGTCGCGAGCTAAATCTAAAAAGTATTGAATTTCTTTTGGAGTGAAGTCTAATAACTTCAAAAAGCTTCTGTTTCTTAAGTTGAATGCCATAATTGTATGATTTAATCTGTTTGTAATTTCTAATGCTGCAAAAATATAAAAATAATTCAAACTTAATTCAAATGAGGGATATTTATTTTGCCTTGAGTTATGAACTATGAGCAATGTGTAATTTGTTTCGGTCACTGAGCTTGTCGAAGGCACCATTCATAGTTCATTGTTCATTGTTTACCACCTTGAACATGTTGGGCAATATCCCTTTTTTTTCTGAACGTTAGCAGGCTGATATGCCCTTGAACAAGACGATAATAATATTCCAACTATTATCGCTGCTATAATAAAAATTCTATTTTTTTTCATATTGATTAACTACTAATTCCTAACTCCTAACTAATAAGACGCTTCAATGTGTGTTTGTTTTTATAGGAATCATTGAAACGTCTCTACATCAATTTTTCCTAATCCACAACGCTGGATTTACTGTCGTCCTGTTTTCCTGCCATATCTCGAAATGCAATACGGTCTTGCCGTCGCTGACGTTGGTATGTATACGCCCTATCTCTTGTCCTGTCGCTACCTTATCTCCTACTTTCACGAATACCTTTTCTAGGTTGGAATATAAGGTGAAGTATAATCCGTGACGGATGAGTATGGCGTTGTTGTTGCCTTGGCTTGTGACGAAGCAGACCTCGCCATCGAAGATGCTGCGTGCTTTCGCTCCTCTCGTCGTGCTGATATCGACACCATTGTTGTTGACGGTGACTTTCGGCTGTGTAGGATGCGGACTCAATCCATATCGTCCTGTTATGATGCCTTGTTCAACAGGATAAGGCAGCTTGCCTTTGTTCTGGGCGAAACTGCTTGAGAGATTGTAATCTATTGAGTTGGTGTTGTTTTTCTTCGCCAACTCTTCTCTTTCTTTCGCTTTCTTGATTTCTTCTGCTATGATCTTCTCAATCTCTTTCTTGAGTTTCTTGGTCTCGTTTTCCTTGTTCTTGATGTCTTTTTGAATCTGACTTTCTTTCTTCTTCAAGGAAGCTATATCTTTGTTGAGTTTGTCGCGGTCTTTCAACAGTGACGCCCTCTCTTCTTTTTCTTTTGCCAGGACCTTTTCAATCTCTTTCTTGTTGCTTTCGTTCTTGTTCAACTGCTTGTTGATCTTTTCTTGCGTTGCTTTTATCTCTTCTATCTTGACCTTCACCTGATCGTTTAGTTCTTGTATGTAACGCATTCTGCGCATCGCCTGGTTGAAGTCTTCAGAAGAGAATATGAATAAAAGATTATTGGTCTTGCCTTTGTTGCGATAGGCTATGACCAAGAGGTTTGCATATTCCTGTTGAAAAAGATTGAGGTCTTTTTTTGCTGCTGTTATGCCGTTCTTGTTTTTCTGAATCTCCTTGTTCAACGCATTGACCTGACTCTGATAAGTCTTGATGAGACTCTCTCTCTGATTTATCTGAGTCTGAAGCAATGACACCTGGTTGATGGTAGTCTCCTTATTCTTGGAAGTCTCTTTCAGAAGCTTTTCCGCCAGCTTGATGTCTTTCTGAATAGATTTGATCTTATTCTCCAATGACTCAACGCTTTGGCAATTAGCGGAAATTGTCAATATTAATAGTAACAACAAAATCCAAAACTTCTGAGGTTTTGAACTTCTGAGATTTTGAGATTCTGAGTTTCTGGATTTCATATTCTACTATATTTTTTTGAGATATTAAAAGGAAACTCTGGGTTCTCCCCTACCTTTATCTCTGAATAATCTATTTCTATGTTTAGGTCAAATTCTTCGTTAGCGTTTAAGATAATCTTCGTTGGTAAAAGTTTACCGTTGATATTTTGGAAGTTGTCGTAGTTGATTATTATTGGCCGTTGGCTGTTGGCCGTTGAACTTAGAAGTTCATATTTCTTCACTTTAAATGCCTTAGGCATTACCCAGAAGGTGTTTTTATCGGATGTGAGTTTGTAGCTGTTGTCTTCAATGGTGACTTTGAATTTCTCATCGTCTTTGAATTGTATGTCGTTCCCGACCAATAAATTCTGCAATGAAGTTATCGTCACCTCGCTTGGAAGTCGCGACTGAAGATTCTCTATGCTTTCTGCGAAATATGTCTTTTCTGTTCTGTTTATGAATTTCACGGAATCTTCGGTTATCATTACTCTCGCCATTTCAATGCCTAGTTTCAACGATAAGGAAACCCATATCACGCTGTCGTTCTGCATCCTCAGCTGACCTTTCAAGCCTATATTGTTATAGCCTTTTACTTTAACATTGAACTTGGTCGTGAGATTGTCAAATTCAAACTGGTTTCTCTCAACTTCTCTTATGATATGATTGGCTGATAAATTCCTAAGATTAGAAATATCTTTATTTGTTGAACAAGAAACTGCAAAAAAGCCAAGAGCTAAGAGCCAAGAGCTAATAACTAAGTGTTTTCTGACATTCTCCTTTAGCCATTTGCCTTTAGCCATTAGTCGATGCCAGATTGACTGTGGACTGTTGACTGTTGGCTGTTGACTATTCATAAATCTTCTCATCCTTTATCTTTTGGTCAATAAACTCTGATGTCTCGCCGAGTTTCTTGGCTTTCTTCCAGTTTTGGACAGCATTTTTTGTATCGCCTAACTTGTATAAGACATCGCCGTAATGTTCGTAGTTGATGCCGCTGGCATTTTTATCATAGGAAAATACTTTCTCCATCCATTTCTTTGCTTCTTTGTAGCGGCCTAATTTATACAGGACCCAGGCATAAGTGTCAAGGTAAGTGGTGTTCTTAGGTTCTTTCTCTATTGTTGTAGCCGACATTTTCAGAGCGTCTTCCAAACGTATGTTGTCTTCAGAAAGGAAATAGGCGTAGTTGTTCAGGACATATATGTTTTCAGGGTCGTTTCTAAGCACTCTGTCGTATTGCTTATACATCTTTTCTTTCTCGCCGAGTTCATAGTAAATGTCAGCGAGATAAGTGTCGAAGTTAGCGGTGAGTTTTTTGTCTGCCGACAAGTATCTGCCTTTTTCAAGTACTTTGACAGCCTCTTGATATCTTCCCATTTCAATGAGAGCCACTCCGTTGAAGAGGTAGAATATCGGCTGCTCAGGATAGAATCGCTGCGCCTTCAAGGTGTGTTCGTATAAACTTTCAGCGTCCTCAAGCGACATATCGGTGAAGATGAGCTGATACCATGATATGAAGCTGCTGCTGTCGCGGGATATCGCATCCATATAATATTTCTTGGCTTCGGCATAGTCTTCGTTGTTATAATGCACAGTGCCAATCACGTAATATCCAAGTTCTTTGTCAGGATGTGCTTCTATGAAAGCGTTGCCGGCAATCTCAGCTTCTTTGACGGTGTTGTCTTCTTCATTCTTCTGGTCGAACCAATATTCATAAATCTGGGCCTTGGTGTTGTAATCCAGCTTCTTGTTCTTTATTACCAAAACAAACTCCTCGAAAGCCTTGTCGAGTTCGCCTTTTTTCTGGTAATATTCCAATAATGAAGTGTTGATGTAAGGATCTTCAGGATTGATTTCCTTTATCTTGAGATATACGTTAAACGCATCGTCTTCTCTGTTGTCTTGTATGTACATCTCAGCCAAGACAGACATATATCTAGTTTCGTATGGATATGCCTTAGATAGTTTCTCCATCTCTTCGATGAGCTTGTCTTTCTTGCCGAGAAGATTGTAAATCTCTATCTTCTGAAATGAGATATATTCATTGACACCGATGTTGTCTTCAAAGACATCGAGTTTTTCTGTCACTTGTTCGTATCTCTCAAGCCGAAGCAGAGCGTCGATATATACTTCAAGATATTCCAGGTTGTTAGGTTCATCTTCGAGCAGATCATCATAAATGCTCACGAATGACTCATAGTCGTTGTTTTGTCTGTGAAATTCAGCGAGGCGAATCTTATACCATTTGTTTGTGCTGTCGAGTTCGACGGCATTCTGTATCATCTCGAAACCTTTTTCTGGCAGACCTTTTCTGCTGTAAAGCGCACTGAGTTCATACATGCTCGCATGATCTTCAGGGTAAGCCTTCAATGCTTCTTCGAAATATGTTATCGCCATATCGAAGTTTTCATTGTACTTCTCCGCTATGCCTTTAGAAAAAGCTTCCGCATTCTGAGCCAAACTCATTTTAGGTTGTAGAGTGTCCTGACAGAATCCCACGACGGAACTCGCCAACAGTAATGATAATATGAAAAAGATTCTCCTCATTTTTATGATTTATAAGTCAACAGACAACAGACAACGGTCAACAGACTTCGTCCATTGTCTGGTTTAAAGTTCAAAAGCTAAAGGTCAACAGCCAATGGCCTAGTTCAAAATTATTTCTTTCCAGTATGTCCAAAACCGCCTGCACCTCTTTCTGTTTCGCTAAGTGTCTCTACACTTAAGACTTCCATTTGTTCACATTTAGCGAAGACTATTTGTGCAACTCTCTCGCCGCTGTTGATGACGAAGTCTGTGTCTGATAAGTTGATGAGTATGATTTTTACCTCGCCTCTATAGTCGGCGTCGATGGTGCCAGGTGTGTTCAACACTGTGATGCCGTTCTTTATTGCCAAGCCGCTGCGTGGTCTAACTTGTCCTTCGTAACCTTCAGGAATCTCCATGAAAAGTCCTGTTGGAACGAGTGTTCTTTGCATTGGTTTCAAAGTGATTGGACCTTCTGGTAAATAAGCTCTTAAGTCCATGCCTGCTGAACTGCTTGTCTCGTATGCAGGTAAGTTATTGTCAGATTTGTTAACGATTTTTACTGTCATAATTATTGTTTTTATTCTATTTTAAGTGGATTTTTTCTTTCTAAAACGAAAACTATTGCGATATATGATATTAACATTAAAGTATTTATCGTGAGTTTTGCTATAATGTTAAAATCTATTATCATATTGCTTATTGCAAACAAGGCGAAAGCCAAGATGCAATAGATTGTTATTCTTCCTATTTGATATGGTATTGGTAAGACGCACTGTCCCCAGAAATACGACACCAGCATCATCGCGAGGTAACATGCGAGGTGAGCGATGGCAGCTCCCATATAACCGATTCTTGGTATCAAGGTGAAGAAACATATCAAGGTTATTATCGAGCCGATGATGGCTATTATCGTTCCGTAATATGTCTTGTCGGATAATTTAAACCATATTGAGAGGTTGAAGACGATGCCGTACAACATATTGGCGATAAGTATTATCGGTACGATGCGTAATCCTTCGCGGTAGTCGCTGCCGTTTCTTCCTACGAAATGCTGCAATATGTCCATATAGAACATCACGCCTAAGAATATCAACAGGCAGAAGATGACGAAATATGTCATGACTTTTGCGTATAAGGCTGGCGCGTTACGGTCTTTGGCGTGACCGAAGAAAAATGGTTCCGAGGCGAAACGGAACATCTGGATGAAGATGGTCATCAGCACGCCGAGCTTGAAGTTTGCAGAATATATTCCGAGCTGCTGCATAGCATACTCCTCCCCTGTTATGTTCATATCAGCCAATACGCTTGCCTCTGGAATGGTTACGAGATATTTTATTAAAATCTTGTCTGCTACCTCATTTATCATTCCGACGAGACTTATCAACAAGATTGGGAATGAATATTTCAACATCGGAACGATGAGTTCTTTGTTGAGACTTATCTTCAGCTGTGACAACTGTGGAGCAAGCAATATCAAGTTTAAAATACTTGCCAAGATGTTGGATATGAACACCCAGATGAGTAATGAAGTCTCTTCGCCGAAGATATGTTCCGCTATCATTATAGATTTTTCCGGGATAACGACAAGGAACAGTATGTTGAAGAGGATATTTGTCAGGACGTTGGTGGTCTTTATCAGACTGAAACGTCCGGCTTTGTTTTCTTTTCTCAACATCGCGAAAGGAATGGCTGCCGATGCGTCAAGGGCGACAATAATTCCTAACAGAAGAACGTAATGGCTGTTGAACTCGTAATGAATGAGTTCCGCGAACGATTTATAGAAGAAGCTGTAAAACAGCAGAAATACAACACTAATCAGAAGCACCATCGTCTCTGCGTTGTTGAATACTTTCCTGCTGTCTTCTTTTTGCGAGAAGCGGAAGAATGTGGTCTCCATCCCGAATGTCAAGATGGCGAGCATCAAGGCAATCCAGGCATATAATTCAGACAACTGTCCGTATTCATCGGATAAGAATACGCGGACGTAAAAAGGCGTCAATAAGTAATTGAGCAACCTCGGCACTATGGTGCCTAATCCGTAAATGACAGTCTGTCCTGCCAGTGCCTTGATAGGATTCTTCATCTTGATTAATATTTTACAATTTTCTTAACGACACTGCCGGCACTTGTCTTGACATTGACAAAATAAATACCATTGCTTAAATTAGATATATCTATTGTCAATGACTTCTGTCCGTTGACTGCTGTCTGTTGTCTTCCATAGATATCATAAACTCCAACTTCTTCTATTTCGACTTCTGTCTCGATGAATAATCTGTCGTTAGCTGGATTTGGATATACGGTTACATTAGGAGCGAACATCTCTTCTACGCCTTCACAGAATGCGATTTCTTGTGTTGCAGCAGCGCCGTTATGGTCTTCATAAACAGGTCTTACGTTGTAGGTGTATATGCCGCTTGTCAAGTCTTCGTCATTGTAATAAAGGTCTGTAGTAGTAGCGAGAAGTATTGTCTCACGATATATTTCATAAGACACTACGCCTTCTGTTTCAGGAGCTTCCCATTTTAATGTAACAGAATAGTCTTTGGTTTCAATGTTAAGGTTCTTCACTGCTTCGCCTGTCTTTATCTTCATCTCTTGAGTTGAACAGTCGTTGGTCCAAGTGAAGAATGTTCCTTTTTGAGTTCCTTTTCCGCTATAGATCTCAGCGCCGTTTTCGTAATTTATGGTGTATTTACATTCTGAGTCCATGCTGCCTTTCTTCCATTCGAGAGATACTTCAACGCCAGTGTTTAATGTCTTGGTGAATATTTCTACTTCTCCATTGTTAAGTGTATAAGTGTCTGATTCAGAATTGTCGTTATAATGAGCGATGATTTTTGCACCCATCCATCCGTCGCCGAATTCGTCGCGTAAGGTATAGATGATATCACAAGAACTTACGTAATCGAAGCTGATGTTTCTAGTCTTGTTATATTTATCTGTCACTTCTAATTCGAAAGGAATGTCCATGGCGCCTGTTGCGTTATTGGATAATGTCACTTTGAAATAAGCTGTCGCTGATGTGTTTGGAGCAATAGAGTTAAATTCAGCGGTGTTATTGTCGACGGTGATAAACTCGCTGTTGCAGTTTAATGTTCCTTTAAGATTTACAGCTATCTCGCTTCCGGAGTTATTAAGTACAATGCCCAAATCTGCAGTCTCTCCGGCTTCAAGTATTCCGTTGCCGTTGTCGTCGTTGCTTATAACGAGAGAAGAGAATCTGATGTTCTTGTCTGTTACGATCAATGAGAGTCTTGTTGATGAGATTCTTTCGCTGCCGCTGTAGAACTCGACATCGAAATAAAGTTTCTCTTGGTCATTTACTTTATCATTGATGATGAAACTGAATATGTCTTCTATCTTAAATGTTTGCTTGGCAGCTATGTTTCCTATTTCTGCCATATCTTTTGTGATATTCACTAAGTTGTTGGTGCAAATTAACTTAGCTGTGATGTTGTTGTATGAGTCGTCAGAAGTGTTTTCAAACTCTATATTTAATTTGATTTCTTCTTCTGTGTTTATATTGCCGTTGTTGTTTTCATCTTGGAAGGTGAAGTCTTTGAAGATGATATTTCCCATATCGATAGCGTTGATAGCTGCGAGTGCATCTACTCTACCCGATCCTGAATCGTTGTTCTTTTTGTCAGCGAGTTTCACTGCTGTTGTCTCTAGCAGCATGCTTATCTCTGCAGGTGTGAGTTCTGGATTTTTTTCCAACATAAGAGATATGATGCCGGCCACGCAAGGAGCAGCCATTGATGTACCAGTCTGTCTCAGATATCCGTCTGAGTTATAATTTAATGAAACTACATTTACTCCTGGAGCGCATACGTCAGGACGTATCAGGCCGATGCCAGGGTTGTATTGATAGTCGGCATAAGAAGTGTTCTGCCATGTGACAGGACCGCGTGATGATACAGAAGCCACTTTGTCGTTTTTGTCGACAGCGCCTACAGAGACGACGCATGATGTTCCGCCGGCGTTTTCCTGTTGGTCAGGATTTATCCATGGCGCTGGACAGCTGCCAGGAACTCTTACATTGTTTGGTATAGGGTTAGAACTTTGTGATCCGCCTTCATTGCCTGCAGCTACAGAAGCTATAACGCCTGCTTCTAAAGTGTTGACGCAGGTCATGCGTATCATTGTTCTGTCGGTTATAGATGAGTTGGCGATGCCTAATGACATGCTCAAGACGTCGGCGCCGTGTTCAACAGCAAATTCCATTCCTGCTACGATAGCGTTGGCATTTGTGTTGCCGTTGTCATTTAATGCTTTGATACACATCAGTGTTACATTAGGAGCTATGCCAGTTTTCTTCTCGCCTGAGCCGTCGCCGCAGATGGTGCCTGCACAGTGTGTGCCGTGTCCACGGTTGTCCATTGTCACAGTTCCACCATCGTATGAGTTATATCCGTGGTTTGGATATTGTGATCCGCCGTCCCAAAGATGGTCGGCAAGGTCGGGATGTTCGTAGTTGACGCCAGTGTCTAAAATGGCTACCAAGACGCCTTTTCCAGTGTATCCCATCTCCCATACTTGAGGAGCGTTGACTTGTACGACATTTTCGGTGATTTCTTTTTCGTCTCTTACTTCCTCTCCGATGACTTCTTCAAGAAGGGCGTTTCTGTCACCGTTGTAACCAATCAATAAGATATCATCGCGCTTTGTAAGCTCTCCGATGACACTTCTTGTAGTTGTACATGTAATCGAATTTGAAAGCCAGTGGCAAACTATGTCTGACACTTCGTTTTTGCTTTCAGCTGACTTTATCATAGAAAGAACATCGTGCTGTGTCTCTGCTGAGAAATTCTTAAGTTCTTTTATGACGGCCTGACGTTTTGTTTCTTTGTCGATGAAAACGCTTGAACGTTCTTTCAAATCATCACGATTTAATTGTGACTTGAAAATTATGTTGATGCTGATTTTTTCATCTCCTTTTTTATCAATAATAGATTGTAATTCAGGATCAATTACGTTTTGTGCAAGATTAATGCTACCTGTGAGAAGCATTATGATAAAACAAAAAATTAACTTTCTCATATCTTGTGAATTTTCATTGTTGCAAATATAATAATTTACTCTTTATACTATTTCTTAATATTAATTTTGAAAACCGTTCCTTTGCCAAGTTCGCTTTCGAAACTTATGTCGCTTTCTAATGTCTCTAAGATGTCATAAACTATTGATAATCCGACGCCCATCCCGCTTGATTTGGTTGTGAAGTTAGGCATGAATATCTTTTTCTTTACCTCTTCCCTTATGCCGCATCCGTTGTCGCTTATCTCAATGTTATAATATTTGTTAACGTCTTTAATCCTAATTAAGATGTTGCCGTCTTCTTTTTTGCCAATCGCCTGTATGGCATTCTTGATGATGTTGCCGAAAACGATGCTTAAATTGTTCTTGTCGGAATTGATGATATAATCGCTTTCGTTTTCTTCTACAAATGCAAATTTTATGTTGTTATGATTGTCGTATAGATTTATTGTATTGACAATTAACTCTTTGATGTTGAATGTCTCGATGTTCTTTTGAGGCAGTTTTGCATAGTTTGAAAATGCCGTCGCGATATTTGAAAGAATATCAATCTGTTCCAATAATGTATTTGTCGTTTCTCTCAATTTTCTGTCGATGTCTGGATTTTTCTCGTCCCACGCCATCTGTAGAAACTGTATGTTAAGTTTCATCGGCGTCAATGGATTCTTGATCTCGTGTGCCACCTGACGCGCCATTTCTCTCCAGGCGGTCTCTCTCTCCGAACGCATCAGCTTGTTCGCACTGACCTCCAGTTCTTTAATAAGGTTATTATAAATCCTGATTAAATCACCGATTTCATCTTGGCTGTTCCATTCAATTTCCTCGTTTTTGCCTGTCAGACTGATCTTCTGCATCTTGTCCTGAATTATTTTCAAAGGTTTGATGGTGTTTCTGGTAACGATAATGACAACCAAAGCAGATGCTCCCATCAAGACTAAGATGATATTCAGATAGGTAATCACGAAATTCGACATATTGATTTTACTCTTTATGTTATTGTCGAAATACGGTATGTTGATGATAGCCTGAGTATTACCTTCTTTATCTTTCAAAGGGAAATATGATGAGTTATATTTTATTCCGTTTATTTCTTCCTCGTTGGAATAATAGAATCGGTTTTTCAGTTTGATGTATTCGTATGCTTTTCTATTGATTATATTTGATTTGAATCCATCGAATAATTTAGGTTGGGTAGTATTTATAAGGTTGCCGTTTAAATCGTAAATGTTGATATCGATAAAGTTGTTTTCTTTATAGTTTTTAAGATAATCATATTCTGTAATCAATTCTTTGTCAAGGTCTTCTTCCAGGTTCTTGACTATGCTTTTATTCTTTTCATATTGAAATTCAAATGCTTTCTCGTTTAATGAGTTGCGCATAAATATAAAAGAGGTGAGGCCTGCCACGATAAACGACAGTCCTAATGTCAATATGATTGTAAGCTGCATCTTTGCATGCAGTGTCTGCTGGTAGTTGATGATTTCTTGTTTCTTGTATAGTTTTATGTTGAGGAAATACATCAATATCAGAATGATGAAGATATAAGAGAATGGCGCCACTATATCAATGAAACGTGGCTTTTCGATAGTGACGATGATGGTTTTGTTTTCGTCTATTTTCTTGATCAAGTGTTTGAAAATCTTAGTCTTGACATATTCTTCATCTTTGTATCTGAAGTTATTGAATTCGTTAGGATAGTTGTAATTGCCGTATTTGTATTGTAAGATATTTTCTTCGTAACAGCTGAAGGAATAATTTACGAGTTTAGGCAGAATTACGTTTTCAGACGATGTGATTATCTCTGGAATACCGATATGATTTAAGATATATTCTTTGTAAAACTCTATATAACAGATGTTTATATGATTGGAGTCAATAGGAGAGAGGTCGAGTCTTAAAATATAGTAACTGTCTGTAGTCGGGTCATCGACTAAAGTAAGTTCCTCGCTGATTTTCTTGCTAGGATTAGATTCTAATATCTCGTTGAACAGCGCGTTGCAATTGAATTCGTAATCGTTCAATGTTTCAAGTATCAGGATTGTCGAGGTGTCACAGAGTGTAACGGCTTTATAATAGTCTTTGAGTTCGTCAATGTTAAAATATTTTTCGTTAAGATAATTTAAGATACTGTCGTCGGAAGGGAAGTCGTTTCTTTTTTGCCAAGTGATGATATTGTCGTCGTTTTTTAATTTGTCGATGCTTTTCAATACAGCATCTTCAAATTCTTTGTCAGACTCATCGCCGACAACGGTGGCAAACCACGACATTTCTTCATATTCTTTATTTTCTTTTATCAGGTAAAGAATGTATGTCAGTTGCGTTGTCATCAGCGTTATGACGATGATATTTCTGATTATGTTCTTGATTTTCGACTTTGATTTCTTTTCCCAAATGAGGCTGAGGTAAAATAATATTCCTACAATATTTGTGATCATCGAGAATCTTAATCCGATGAATTTATTTACGATGATTTCATAAACGGCTCCTATTATTAAAAATGCTGCTATCGACCATAAATAGGATTGTTCCTCGCTTATGAAAATTTTCATTAAGGTTTGCAGTATGATAATGACGGCGCAGGTTAGCGCTGCTATTAATATAAGGAGTATGTAGCTGTTGATTGTTGTGTTGTAAATTTCCAGAAATGCAAAAGGAATATTTATGTTGGAGATGAGTTCGTAAATTAAATAAGTGTATATCAGTAGTATAAAGATAAATATAGAGCTGCTTATGATTATTCGGCTACTGTTTTTTAATGATATTTCCTTTGTGATGCAAGGCGTAAGCGCGATTATATTTGCGAAGAAGAATATTGTGAATTCAGCCAGGCTTCCTAAACTGAATGAAAATTTACATCCTTGGTTTAGGCATGAGGTGCCGAATAAATCGGATGTTGAAAGGAATAAACTGTTTTGTAAAAATATGATAATTAGATAGATGAAGCAGCTAGTGATGAAAAATAGCGCATACTTGTTTTTGCTGCTTTTCAAATTTTGTATCTGTTTGTAAGCGAAACTTAGGCTGCTGATGAATATGATGATTAGCAAGATTCCGAGCAGATAGGAATCTAGACTGTTCATCTTTGCCTGGTAGTTTATGTTAAAATTTATTTTGTTGTCTTTGGTCAGAAAATCGATATCGTATGTGCCGTTGATTTTTTCTGGGAGATAAATATTGTTGCCAGAAATATTTGGATTTTTATAATAGAGTGGGGTAGAGGTGAAAAGTTTTAAGGAATCGTTTTGGGAGAGTGTTAAGAAAAATTTATTGTTTCCTTGCGAGAAGATGCTTTTTTCTGAATCTGTTTTAAGCAAACTTTTCGGATCATTTAAATCGGAGTTCCAGTAAATGAGACTGTCGTTTTTGAAAAGATAAATCGCCAGACTGTTTTCTTCGTTTGCTGGATAGAAATCTTCAGGCTTTTCAATTATGGACTTGAAATTATTTTTGAAGGCCAGAGCGAGACTGTCGTGTTTGCTTTGGATTGATTCTAGAGATGCTGAAATTTTCTCAACGACTCTTTCTTCGCTGTTTTTTGATTTTATGATGATATTGCTAAAAATTAGTAGCATTATCATTAAAATCAAGCATAGTGATTCGCGAAAAATACCTTTTTTATCCATAAAAATCCGATTTTATATTTTAATTATTGTAAATCAGCGAATTAGTCTTTGTTGCTACATCTCGAAAATTTCTTTTGTTTTAAGCGTAGATTTTTGATTTTTTGACTCCTTGTTCGTTTCGACCCGAAAATCGCTTAAAACGTCTAAAATCATCGTTATTTTGAATTTCGTGGTTTTTCAGGAAAATGAACCGTAAACCTCAAACTTGTCTGTTTACTTCAAATATGTAAACCAAACTTGAATATTCTCCCGATTTCTTTGCTTTTCTATTTGATTTCCAACCTGTTAATATGCCTTTAAGGAAAGTGTTCTTGCTGTTGAGATATTGTTCGCTGAGCATTGAGATATAGAAACTGTCCCATTTAAGCGGTTTAATATCAATAAGTTGCAAGTTGGTTTCTTTAAAGATATTTCTAATTGAGGTCTTGGAGAAGTGACTTAAATGTCTTGGAACATCGTAAGCTGCCCATTTGTCTTTGTAATATTCAGCGTCGTATGATTTGTAGTTTGGAAGAGCCAAAACCAATTTGCCGTCTTTTTTAAGAATTCTTTGAAGATGATGAATCTCTGTTTTAAGATCGGCAACATGTTCTAGGACGTGCCACATCGTTACGATATCGAAAGAATTATCAGGTATGTTCTGAAGTTCTTCTGGAGGTAAAATTTTACAGTCGAGTTTTTTCTCGGCAATTTTTCTTGCATCTTCGCTAGGTTCAATGCCTGTGATATTGCATCCTTTTTCTTTTGCATACAACAAGAAATCTCCGACACCACATCCTATATCCAACAAGCTTCGTCTGTTGTCCGTTGTCTGTTGTCCGTTGTTTGTAATTTTAAATTTGTTTTTAATATTTATCTTTTTAACCTTATTATAAATCTTTGCGAACAGACTTTTTTTCTCTTCGTTGTGACTTAAATAATCCTCAGATTTATAGTAGCTGCCTATTTTATCAGGAGTAGGGCATGGGTTTGTAAACAGAAGTCCACACTCATTGCATTCTAATATTTCGAATTGTTCCTGGGTGAGGAAATAATCTTTCAATTCTAAAAACTGATGATTGTTTTCTGAATTACACCATGGACATTTTTTACTCATAATATTTTATTTCAATAATTTATAATTCAATTTCACGTGAAACTATCTACCTAAGAAAATGGCGATGACAGAAATATCAGCAGGGGAGATGCCGCTAATTCTGCTTGCTTGTCCTAATGTCTGAGGCTTATGCTTTGTTAATTTTTCTCTCGCTTCCATAGTAAGAGAATTTAAAGCGTAATAGTCGAAGTCTGGACTGAGTTTTACGTTTTCGAGTCTGTTTAATTTATCTGCCACTTCACGTTCTTTATCGATGTATCCTTCGTATTTTACTATGATTTCTGCTTCTTCAACGATATTTCTTACAGATTCTACGCTTAAATCATAGTTTTCTTTAAGACTGTCGATAACGCCTATCATATCTGTGAGATTGATTTGTGGACGTGTCAGAATTTGAGCGAGGCGCATTTTATTTGAAATTCCAGGTGTGCCTTTGGATTCTAACAGGGCGTTTATTTTATCAGGACTGATATTAGTTGTCTTTAAGAAATCGACCAATTCGTGTACTTTTTCGTATTTGTTTTTATAATGATTTAAACGTTCTTCTGTGGCGAGTCCTATTTCAAAACCTTTTTCCGTGAGACGTGCGTCAGCATTATCTTGACGTAATAATATACGATATTCTGCGCGGCTTGTAAACATTCTGTAAGGTTCGTCAACGCTCTTTGTAATTAAATCATCGATTAAAACGCCGATATAAGCCTCGTCTCTGCGTAAAACTACAGGTTCTAAATCATGAATCAAGCGGTGTGCGTTGATACCAGCCATCAATCCTTGGGCGGCTGCTTCTTCGTAACCTGTGGTTCCGTTTATCTGTCCAGCGAAGAATAAGCCGTGTATTTTGTGTGTTTCTAAGCTGTGATAAAGTTGGTTTGGAGGGAAGAAGTCGTATTCGATGGCATATCCTGGACGGAATATCTTGGCGTTTTCAAAACCTTCGATATGGCGTAATGCGTTATATTGGATATCTTCTGGTAGGGAAGAACTGAAGCCGTTGAGATAATATTCAACTGTTGTCCTGCCTTCTGGTTCCACGAATAATTGATGCATATCCTTGTCGGCAAAACGCTCGATTTTATCTTCTATACTTGGGCAGTAACGTGGTCCGATGCCTTTAATTCTGCCTGTGAAAAGAGGAGATTTTTCGAATCCAGTTCTTAAGATGTCGTGTACTTCTTTGGATGTATATGCGATATGACAACTGCGTTGTTCTTTTGGTTTTTCTACTTCAAGATATGAGAATCCGGTTACGTCATCATCGCCTTTTTGTTCTGAAAGTTTGCTGAAATCGATGCTTCTTCCGTCGATACGCATTGGCGTTCCTGTCTTCATTCTGTCGGCTTCGAAGCCTAAGGAAACGAGTTGTTCGGTGATTCCATAACTTGCGCTTTCAGAGATTCTTCCCCCTGTGAATGATTTTTCGCCAATAAATATTTTTCCGTTTAAGAATGTTCCGTTTGTCAAGATTACGGTTTTAGAGTAGATGTCGCCTCCCATAGAGCAGTGTACGCCTCTTATCATATCGCCTTCGACGATGAGAGAATCGACATGGTCTTGCCAGAATTCTAGGTTGTTTGTTTTTTCTAAAACGCTTCTCCATTCTGCAGCGAATTCAAACTTGTCGCTTTGGACTCTTGGGCTCCATACAGCAGGTCCTTTTGATTTGTTGAGCATTCTGAATTGTATCATTGTCTTGTCGGCAATGATACCCATTTGTCCGCCTAAAGCGTCAATTTCACGAACGATCTGTCCTTTTGCTATGCCACCTACTGCTGGGTTGCATGACATCGCTGCCATGGCGTTCATGTTCATTGTGATGAGAAGTGTCTTGTTTCCCATATTAGCTGCAGCTGCGGCTGCTTCACAACCGGCGTGTCCGCCTCCTACAACAATAACATCATACTTGTCGAAAATCATATCTCTTGTTTTATTATTTCACGTGAAACGTATTATATAACTTCTTAATTGTCATTAATTAACTTTGAATTTCAAATATTTTTTTCTTGCTCTTAGTTTCTCATTTCAAGACATCTGTCTTCCTGTCTCCTCATTTCCATTTCGTCTTCTTCGCAGAGGTCATCGAAACCGATTAGGTGCAAGACGCCATGTGCCATCACTCTGTGCAGTTCGTCTTTGAAACTGCGTTCGAAAGTCACGGCATTGTCCTTGATTCTATCTATGCTGATATGAAACTCTGCGGATAAAATGTTTTCGCACTCGTTCAAAGGATAGGTGATGATGTCAGTATAAAAGTCATGACCCAATAAATCTACATTCATTTTATAGAGATATTCGTCGCTGCAAAATGAATAATATAATTCTCCAACTTCTTTGCCGTAGCTTTTGACAAAGTCTTTAATCCATTCTTTTACGCCCGACATTTCTTCTGTCAGGACTTCGGTGTCGATGAATTGTAAGCTGATCATTCTTTCTCCTTTCCTTTATTCATATTTTTCTTGAAGAAATAATCATTGATTTTTGACTTGTAGAACGGCTGGTATTCTATGCTGTTCTGCTTCAAAAATTCCTGTTGCTTCTTCAGGTTTTCTTTATATTCAATCTCGTCGATATTACGTTTCTCGTAGGTTCCTTTGAACTCTTCCGATTTACGTTTCTCTTCCTTTTCACGCTCCTCTTGTGCATTCTGAACTTTTAACATTCTGGATAAAATCTCTTTATTGCGGTTGATGGTCTGATTGGTGATTTTCTTGTTAACGAGATCTTCTTCCAGTTTTTCCATATCTTTAATGATCTCGTTGATGCCGTCGTCGCCGGTGAGACCTTCTTTCTTCATTTCTTCTAGCATCTTCTGCATGCCTTCACGCAGCATTTCTTGTTCGGCAGCCATTCTCGCAAATTCTTCGCTCATCGATTGTTGAGGCTTGCCTTCTTTCTGTTGTTGCTGTTGCTGCTGCATCTCCTTGCGCATCTGTTCCAGCTGCTTTCCGAGTTGTTCTTGAAGGTCTTTCATGTTCTTCATGCTTTGTTTGCCCTTTTGGGGTTTCTTGCTGTTCTTCTGCTTTGAACATGAACCGCTCGATTCCATCATGCTCTCGTTCATGTTATTAAGTGATTCTGAGAGCATTAAGGCTAAATTGTTCATCGCCATCATAGCTCTTTGCTGGCGTGATGTGGCTGATGATGTCAACGACTCGTTCATCTCCTTCATGGCAAGGCTTAATTGTTGGTTGATGAGTTGTAACTCATTGAAAACGAAGTTTTTAATCTCTGGTTGACGCATTGCCATCTTTCTTAATGAGTCTTCAACCATCGCGAAATTATTGACGATTTCTTTCTGTCGGCTTATTTTATCTGATAATGAAGGGTCGTCTTTCTTCATCTTTGCCAACTCGCTCATGAGCTTCTCTTCTTCGTGAGAAGAACGGACTACGTTTTCAAGTAAAATACGAACCAAATGTGAGTCTTCGGCTAGTTGTTCCATGCCCGACATCGACATGTCTAAAGAGAGTTTGTCGGCCATTTCTTTCATCTTCTTGCCGGCGTCTTTTTTCTTTTCACTAGCGCCTGATTCGTCGCCGCTGTTTTCTTTCTCCTCGGCCTCATTTAAGTCTTCGTTTATTTCTTCGGATGTTTCTTCGTCCTTTGAAATATTGAAAGGTTCTTCTAAGCCTTTGTTTTTCTGCATGATAGAGTCGAGCTGCTGGTTCAGTTGATTGAATTGTTCCTTGGCATCGTTTGCGCTTAACGAATCGTTTTTAGAGTTTTGTAACTTTTCTGATAATTCGTTCATCTTGTCA
>JAZKYG010000138.1:0-7995 GCA_045612025.1 Bacteroidales bacterium | reverse complement strand
CTTACTTGGTATGCTACTGGATTGTAGAGGATACCTGATGAGTTGACAGGAGAACCGTGTGAGAGGTGACCGCCGTGTGCGAGGTCGAGGCCCATGAATGTGTCGCCAGGTTGTAAACATGTGAGCATAACAGCCATGTTTGCTTGTGCGCCAGAGTGAGGTTGAACGTTTGCGTATGTAGCGTTGAATAATTCGCATGCTCTTGCTATTGCGATTTCTTCTGTTTGGTCAACGATTTGACAACCACCATAGTAACGTTTGCCAGGATAACCTTCAGCATATTTGTTTGTCAATACTGAACCCATAGCTTTCAAAACTTGATCGCTGACGAAGTTTTCTGAAGCAATAAGTTCGATTCCGTGCATTTGGCGTTGTTTTTCTTTACGAATCAAGTTAAAAACTTTAGTGTCTTTTTTCATGATTTATCTATTTTATTGGTATTTAATAAATTACATTATTTAAGCGCAGTACTAAACCCTATGCGCTTTGAACTCTCAAAGGTATAATATTTTTTTGAATAAAAAAGGAATTTATTAAAAATAATGCAATGAACCTTGAGTTGTGAGCAGTGAATACGGGCACTATGTTTATCGACGTGATTTTTTTATTTCTCGCAAAGAACGCAAAGTGTTTATTTGTGCATTCCCAAAGTCCGAAGTCTGTTGACTGTTGTCTTTTGTCTTTTCTTTGGGCGTTCGGCTACGCCGCCGGGCTTTCCGCTATATCTTTTTCCGCTTCGCTCCAAAAGGATACCGCTCCAATCCCTAACGCACCGCTGCTGTTATAAAATCAGAATCTCAAAATTTAAAAAACTCAAAATCTCAAAAAATGAAACTCCTAACTCCTAATTCCTAACTCCTAACTAATAAGGCGTTGCCTTACCTTATATTTGTTTCGCCCTTTCAGGGCTCAATTCCTAAATTTCAATTCAATTATGCATTATGCATTATGAATTATGAATTAAAAAAAGCTATCTTTGTAAAAAAATAAAATCTCCAATGAACAATCTCGACGCGATAAAGAAAACGATAGAAGCTGAGTTGAAGCAATTTAATGTGTTTCTGGAAGATAGTCTGAAGTCTTCGACTCCGTTGCTGAATAAGATATTGAAGTATGTCTTGAAACAGAAGGGCAAGCAGATAAGGCCTTTGTTCGTTTTGCTGTCGGCGAAATGTCATGGCGAGATTAACGAAAACACATACAGGGCAGCTGCTTTCATAGAACTGCTGCACACAGCCACATTGATTCACGATGATGTGGTGGATGACTCCGACAAACGCCGCGGATTGTTCTCTCTCAATGCTTTATGGAAAAATAAAATCGCAGTTCTTATTGGCGATTATCTTCTTTCAAAGGGAATGTTGCTTGCTCTTCAGAATAAGGATTATCAGATGTTAGATACAATCTCCGAGACTGTCAAGGCGATGAGTGAGGGCGAGATTTATCAGATGGAGAAGGCGAGACGAATGGATATCACCGAAGAGGATTATTACGATATAATAAGGAGAAAGACAGCATCTCTGATTTCTTCTTGTTGTGTTGTCGGAGCTTTGTCTGTCAATGCGACTGAAAGTCAGGTCGAGAAGATGAGACAATTCGGAATTTCTGCAGGAATAGCGTTCCAGATAAAAGATGACATCTTCGATTATCAAGTGAACAACAAGACGGGCAAACCTGCAGGCAATGACATTCAGGAACATAAGATGACGCTTCCTTTGATACATCTGTTAAAGACAAGTTCGGCATTGGAAAGAAGAAGCATCATCAGGAAGATAAAATACCATAGCGACGACATTGAATCTCGCATGGAGATAATAAACAAGGTTCAGCAAAATCATTGTCTGGATTATGCCAATGAGAGGATGAATGCTTTTGTTGAAGATGCCTTGAGTCAATTGGATGAGATTAATAATGAAGAAGCCTTGGCAAGTTTGAAAGCCTTGGTAAGTTATTGTATAGAAAGGGAAAAATGATTATGAAGAGATTTTTACTTTTAATATTTGTATTTGTTTTTGGAGTCGGTTTGTCGGCTCAGGAGTTCTTTGGCGGTCTTATTGCCGGTGGCATTATGTCGCAGGTTGGTGGCGATATGCGTGGAGGATACAATAAGTTAGGAATCGTTGGCGGAGCCTTCGCGGGGTTGGATCTTTCCGAAGACCTTGATGTTCAGCTGGAATTGAAATACATCCAAAAAGGTTCTTATTCTGCTGATATGGAGACTTGGATAGCTTTCGATCCATTTCTAATCAAGTTGGATTATTTAGACTTGCCTATAGTTTTTGGATATAATCTTAATAAGATAAATGTCAATGGCGTAAATCTTAAGTGGCTGAAGCTTGAGTGCGGAGTGAGCTTTGATGTCTTGGTTAATTACAGACAAGAGATTCGAGGCGATGTTGTGCTCGCTAGCGATCCTTGGAATGCTGTGGTTTTCAATACTGTCGTTGGTGCAAGAGTAAGTGTGAAAGAAAATGTGGAGGTGGGTTTGCGAGCAGTTAACTCTATGACATCTATTTGTAAGAGTTCGAAATATCCGTATGGTAATGGCAATGTCGTTTACATCCGCAGGCTTTTCGGCAGATATGGAATGTTTAACGATGTTTTGCAGATAGCGGTGTTTTGGAAAATCTGATTAGTTAGGAGTTAGGAGTTAGGAATGTTTTTTGCTGATATTCCTAATTCCTCAGTTCCTCAGTTCCTCAGTTCCTAAAAAAGTTCCAGTTCGCCATTAACGCTGCCTTTAGTTCTTCCTAAGTGTCTGTAGGCGAATTCTGTCGCTTCGCGTCCGCGTGGCGTTCTCATAAGGTAACCTTCTTGTATCAAGAAAGGTTCGTACACTTCTTCAATAGTTCCTGCTTCTTCGCCGACGGCTGTCGCGATGGTGTTGAGACCGACGGGACCACCTTTGAACTTGTCTATTATCGTTGATAAGATACGATTATCCATGTCGTCGAGACCGTGTTGGTCGACATTGAGAGCTTTCAGTCCGATGCGGGCTATGTCGAGAGTTATCGTTCCGTTGCCTTGTATCTGAGCGAAGTCTCTGACGCGCCGCAGCAAGAGATTTGCTATACGAGGAGTTCCGCGGCTGCGGCGCGCAATCTCGAATGCTGCTTCATGCTCGATAGGAACGCGTAATATTGAAGCCGAACGTTTTATGATGTTTGATAATGTAGTCGCATTATAATATTCCAATCTCATATTGATGCCGAAGCGTGCGCGTAATGGTGCGGTGAGCAAGCCCGAACGCGTGGTGGCGCCGATGAGAGTGAACGGATTCAAAGCAATTTGTACAGAACGAGCATTAGGTCCGCTTTCAATCATGATGTCGATGCGATAGTCTTCCATAGCGGAATATAGATATTCTTCCACAATCGGACTGAGACGGTGTATCTCATCGATGAAGAGAACGTCGTTTTTTTCGAGACTGGTGAGAAGACCTGCGAGGTTGCCTGGTTTGTCCAAGACAGGACCCGAAGTCATCTTCATTCCGACGCCGAGTTCGTTGGCGATGATATGTGATAAAGTGGTCTTGCCCAATCCCGGAGGACCATGGAGAAGCACGTGGTCTAACGACTCGCCTCTTTGTACAGCAGCACGTGTGAATATGAGAAGATTCTCAACGACTTGTTCCTGTCCCGCGAAGCTCTCAAAAGCTTCTGGACGTAAGGCACGTTCTATCTCTAACTCTTGCTTGCTGAATGACTTTCCGTATGCGTCTAAATTCTCGTTCATAAAAAATACTTATGTCACAAAATTACATAAAATTTGTGGTTCTTGTATTATTTTTTTGCCTATCTTAGCAGAAAATTATACAAAAAAATGAAATTATTTTTGACGACATTATTATGTGTTGTTTCAATGTGTTGTTTCTCACAAAATGAAGGTTTTGTTATTATAGAACAAGATCAACGTATTGAACAATTGATTCAAAGACAGAGAGAAATTCATGCGGCTGATAGCACCATAGATGGTTATAGAATTCAGATTTTTATGGAGTCGGGCAATGATGCCGTTGAACATGCTAATGTGGTTATCGAAGAGTTTAAGCTTAAATATCCAGAACTTCCAATCTATCTCGGATTCGGCCAGCCTTATTACAGATTGAGAGTCGGTGACTTCAGAACAAGACTGGAGGCAGAGAAGGTTTTCCAGGTCTTAAGCAAAGATTATAAAAAAGCATTCATTACATCTGATAGAATACAATTGCCGTATAATGTTTTCTGTGATCCTTCATTGGAAGGTATTGAAGAGACAGATGATGCATCGGATGCAATTAAGAATGATACCATTGTCACAATGGATCCCGTTATAAATGCTTGGTAAACAGACTTGTCTGTATGTATCATACATTTAGTGTTAATGAAATACTAATATCTGACAAAGTGCGTTTACTTAAAAATTAGGAATGGTTTTTGATTTCAAGCCTTAAAATTTTTACTATGGAAAATGAAGAAATAAATAAACAGATGGAGGAACTGTTCCGTCTTTTCAAGAAGATGATGGAAAAGTATCCGCCAGATTCAATGCCGGGTATTGATAAGGCTCAAGCTGAACAACTTAAGATGATGTTGTCGAATTACGATAGTATGAAGGTTAGCTTCTCATCTGATATGTTCGGATTCTTCGATGAAGAAACGACAAAGAAAATACTCGCTAAATTGATATCACAGCTACGTGACCAATTGGGAGAAGATGCACTTGATGAAGTGGTTGAAAAAGTATCTGTCGTAGATCAGAAAGAAAAAGAGTTTGAACAGCTGCCAACACAAGACAGATACATCGCTCTTCTTGATGCAATTGATGAAGAACTTAAGACACCAAATCTGTCTATGGATAAGATAGATGAGTTGTTGGATAAAAGAAAGAAAATACAGGACTCTATTTCAAAATAGTTAATAAGTTAAATATCAATATGAAAAAAACATCTTTATTATTTATCATGTTGTTCTTGTTCGCTTCATTGGCACAGGCTCAACTTATATCAGAAAGAACTCAGGGAAAAGTTATCATCGGTGCTGATATGTTTACTGATTTCAGTACAGGTAAGAAATATGATAATTTCGATTTACGCGCAATAAACCAAGGCGTTAGCGTTTATTCAATGTTTAATTTCCAATTTGAAAACTCCCCTCATTTTGCATCTGTAGGTGTTGGCTATACAGGCCACAACTATTATATGAAAGGCGCTTATCTTAGCAAACCTTACCACGAAGTTACAGAGTTCGTAGACGTGCCTTATGACTACAAACTTAGCAAGATAAATGTTAATTATATTGACATCCCTGTAGAAGTAAGCTTCAGATTTGCAGATAAATTTAAATTGTCAGCAGGCTTTAAGTTCGGCATCTTGGCATCAGGTAAGTCTAAATTTGTAGGTGAATTGCTCGATGATGACCAGACTTACAGATTAAAGGCAAATAAAATCAATAACTTGGAAAAATATGTTTATTCGTTGACATTGCGTGCTGCTTACAGAAGCGTACATGTGTTTATGTCATATCAGTTCTCAGACACATTCAAAAATGGAGCAGGTCCAGCAGTCAGACCATTGTCAGTTGGTATTGGCGTGAGACCATTCTGATTGAACTAAGGTTTTTGAACTAAGAACTAAGAACTTGAGCTGATTATAACAAATTATATATTAATAAAGGTATAATAAATCCTACAGCGAATCCAGCGTAAATCTGTGAGTTGCTGTGGGATTTTAAGTATAGTCTGGCCGAACCTACGATACCTGACAATATAATACTTAAGATAAAATAAGGTAAAAATATCTGAGATGATATTGTTGTTGTCATAATCAAGAGTGTCGATGAAAATGCTCCCCAACCTATTTCGTGCATGCTGATCTTCCACCAGAAGTTAATCCAAAATACTATAACACATAGTATAAGGTTGCAGATAAGGTAGAAGTTGTATAATGCAAGAGCATATATCCCGTTGAAGAAACGGCTTGTGGCATAAAGAAATATCACAACGAAAAATATAGGGATAAACCTTTCTTCTCTTTTCTCCATCGTGAATGATTCTATGACCTTACATTTCTTTAAGACAAGAAGAGATAATGCTGGTAAAATAAAAGTGGTGATGAAAATCACAGCCAAGCATATCTCCGATTTTATGAATGATACCTTGCAAATGCCAGATGCGATGAATATAAGAAACATCCATGTGGGCAATAAGATAGGATGAAAGATAATTGATATAAATTGGGTTAGCTTGTTCATCATTGATTACATTTCTTTACGTAATCGTGCTACTGGTATGTCGAGTTGTTCGCGATATTTTGCGATGGTACGTCTAGCAATGTTGTAGCCTTTGTCTTTTAATATCTGTGTCAATACGTCGTCAGTCAATGGTTTCGACTTGTCTTCCTGCTCTATGCAGTCCATAAGTATCTTCTTGATTTCTCTTGTGGATACTTCTTCGCCTTCGTCATTTGTCAACGACTCGCTGAAGAAACTCTTCAATGGGAATGTGCCGTAAGCAGTCTGTACATATTTGCTGTTTGCAACACGTGATATTGTTGAGATGTCGAGACCGACTTTTTCAGAAATGTCTTTAAGGATCATCGGCTTGAGTTTTGTCTCGTCGCCGGTGAGGAAATATTCTTTCTGATATTCCATTATGGCTTCCATCGTGACATATAGAGTGTTATGTCTTTGTCTGATGGCTTCGATAAACCATTTGGCAGAATCTATCTTGTTTTTCACGAAGCTGATGGCTTCCTTGTTGCTTTTGTTGTTCTTCTGCTTGGAGAAGTCATTCAGCATTTCGATATAATCCTTATTGACGTGAAGTTCAGGCGTATTACGGCTGTTCAGCGTCAGTTCGAGCTTACCGCAGTTGTTATAAATTGCGAAGTCAGGAATGACATAATTAGAACGTTGTGAACCTCCAACAGAACCTCCTGGCTTAGGATTGAGTTTAAGTATTTCCTTGAGCGCAGCGCGGAATTGTCTCTCGCTGATGCCGCTTTTCTTTATGATTTTGTCATAATGTTTTTTTGTGAACTCGTTGAAATACTGCTTGATGATTAAGATAGGAAGAGTGTAGTCGATATCTTCTTCGTTATCTTCCTGAAGACGCTGCAACTGTATGAGCAGACAATCTTGCAAGTTGGTAGCTCCGACTCCTGCAGGATCGAATTCTTGTATGATATGAAGCACTTCCATAACTTCCTCTTCGCTTACGTCTATGTTTTGCGTAAAGAGAAGGTCGTCCATGATGCCAGTGATAGGGCGGCTGAGATAACCAGAATCGTCGAGGTTGCCGATGATATAAGTGCCTATCTTGTATTTTTTCTCATCGAGTTTACGATATCCAAGTTGTTGGATTAGGATGTCGTGGAAGCTCTCTTCATCAGAAAGCGGGGCTTCATAATGTTCGTCGTCGCGGCTATGGTTGTTGGTCTTCAGTTTATATGCAGCGTCGTCGTCATCGTCGTCTTGCATATAGTCGTCGAAGTCGGATAGAGGATCATATTCGTCGGTTTCATTATCCATGTCGTTGTCATCAACCTCATTGTTCATGTCATTGTCCATGTCGTTGTCGACGTCCTCAAACGACTCGCTCTCTTCAAGAGCAGGATTTTCTTCTATCTCCTCTTTGATGCGGGAGCTGAGTTCCATAGTAGGAATCTGCAACAACTTCATCAGGAGAATCTGTTGTGGCGACAGCTTCTGCAGCATCTTTTGCGTCTGTGTCAGTCGTTGCGAGGACATGGAAGAAAATCCTTAATATTTTTTTAAAAATTAATATTCACAATTCTTTGGAGTACGTGGGAATGCGATAACGTCGCGGATGTTGCCCATGCCTGTGATGAATAACATAAGACGTTCGAAACCGAGGCCGTAACCTGAGTGAGGCACTGAACCGAAGCGGCGTGTGTCTAAGTACCATTCCATTGATTCTGCTGGAATGCCGACTTCATCCATACGTTTCAATAATTTGTTGAGGTCTGTCTCACGTTCTGAACCGCCGATGATTTCA
>JAZKYG010000137.1:0-5892 GCA_045612025.1 Bacteroidales bacterium | reverse complement strand
AATAATGTAAAATTGACAATCAATAATGTGCAATTGACAATTAAGAGTGATAGCTTTTTTATTTTTTGGAAGATGATATTCATAACACAAAGATAGGATTTTTTGAAAACATAGGATAAATTTTATGGAATAAGTCTGTTGACTGTTGTCCGTTGTCTGTTGACCGAAACATTTGTCAAAAAAACTTTTAAAAAAACATTGGTTTAGAAAAAATAAATGTTAAATTTGTTGCTCGATTTTGTGGGACGGAAATTGCCTTTTCGCTGAGGCGATGTTTTGAGAACTTAATTTGTTTTGAATCAATTATCAACAAGATATAAAATTTTTTGATATGACTACTCTTAAAGTATGCGTTGGCAGCTCATGCCATTTGAAAGGTTCTTACGATGTTATCGAAGCCTTTAAAGAAGTTTTGAAAAAATATGATGTAGAAGATGTCGTTGATCTTCAAGCTAGTTTCTGCCTCGGCTTCTGCGCTAAAGGCGTTACAGTAAAAACAGAAGGTTTTGATGAACCTACAGTACAGAAACTCGGTGAAGACTGCCTCTTCATCCATAACGTAAATAAAGATAACGCTGAAGAACTCTTTGCAAAAGAAGTTTATCCTTTATTGAATTTATAATACGTAAACATAATTTCGTCGATTTTTGTAATATTAAAAAAACATGGCGGATTATCTAGAATTTAGAAACGCTAAGTGTAAGGACTGCTACAAATGTCTTCGTGAGTGTCCTGTCAAAGCTATCGAGGTCAAAGATCATCAGGCTAGAATCATCGAGAGCCGTTGTATCTTGTGCGGCCATTGCACCTTGATATGTCCTCAGAACGCCAAGATAGTGCACAGCTCTTTGAATGAGATCAAGCAGATTCTTAACAGTGGCGCTAAAGTCGTTGCAAGTGTCGCTCCATCATTCCTTTCAAGTTTCGGCTTGAAGGACTTCAACGTATTCAAAATAGCATTGGCAAAACTCGGTTTCTTCGACGCTGAAGAGACGGCCTATGGAGCAGAACTCGTCACACAACAATATAAGGCATTGTTGGAGTCAAAGCAGTTCAAGAACTTCATCACCTCGGCTTGCCCTGCAGTGTGCCGCCTCATCCAGGCTTATTATCCTAAGGCATTGCAGTATCTGGCTCCCGTCGACTCTCCTATGATAGCTCATACCAAGATGCTTAGGAAACAGCATCCTGATGCTAAGGTGATATTCATAGGACCTTGTATCGCAAAGAAACGCGAAGCGATAGAAAGCGGTATCATCGACGGCGTTTTGACATACGACGATATGCAGGAACTGTTCGCCGAGAAAAACATAGTCCTCGAAGAAATAGTGGACATCTCTCTTGAAAACAAGAAAGCTACAGCTTGTCTGTCGAAGGCTTATCCTATAAGTCACGGCATCATCAAGGCGTTCCCTGAACTGCCTAAAGGCTACGACTATATGGCTGTCGACGGTCCTGACCGCTGCGTCGATGCTCTGCAGAATATCGATAACCTGGAGAATGTCTTCCTAGAGATGAACATCTGTAAGGATGGATGCGTCAACGGACCTTGCAGCTTAAGCGTCAATATCAAAGGCGGTAGCATCAAGGCTACTTCCGATGTGTTGAAATATTATAAGAACGACATCAGGACATTGGCTCCTCATAGATATGAAGAGCACGATATAGACCTTAATAAATTATATCCTCGTATAAGAAACAACAGCATGCCGCCACCGGAACGCGAGATAAAATGTATCTTGGCGAAAATCGGAAAGCATAAGCCTGAAGATGAACTTAACTGTTCTGCCTGCGGTTATGACACATGCCGCGACAAGGCTTGGGCTGTATATAACGGCTACACCGACGCTGAGATATGTCTCCCTTATATGCGTGAGCGCGCTGAGTCTCTTTCTTACGAGATCATTCAGCATAGTCCTAACGGCATCATCTTGTTAGACTCTGATTTCCATATCCTGGATATCAATGATAAAGGTAGAGAACTTCTCGGCATCAACGACCCTCGCGCTGAAGGCCGTCATGCTAAGGATTTCTTCAACCTTGTCGACTTCATGATAGCTTATAACGAGAAACGTAACGTTACAGTAGAGAAGATGTACGTGCCATCAACAGGCAAATATGTCAATATGCTGATAACTTACCTCAAAGACCAGAATATGCTCTTCGGTATCTTGATGGACGTCTCTAACCAAGTTAATTACGATAATGAAATTAATAAGGTGAAGATGGAGACATTGAAGACTACCGACGAAGTCATCAAGAAGCAGATGCGCGTTGCTCAGGAGATCGCCTCACTTCTTGGCGAAACGACAGCCGAGACTAAAGTCGCTCTCTTGAAGCTGAAGAAGACACTCTCTGATGAAAATGTAGAGAAAGGAGTTAAGTGATGGAGTTATGCTTGGAATATGGTTGCACCTCGGTGAATAAGTTCGGCGAAGAACTGTGCGGCGACAATGTCGTCAGCATGGTCGACGGCGAATATACAACATTGGTCCTTGCCGATGGTCTTGGCAGCGGAGTGAAGGCTAACATACTTTCAACTCTTACATCCAAGATTTTATGTACCATGGCAGCCAACGGCATCGACATTGACGAATGTGTCGAGACTCTCATACAGACATTGCCAGTATGTCACGTGAGAGGCGTCGCTTATTCCACATTCTCTTTGATTCACGCCAATAATGAGGGCAAAGGTTTCCTTTATGAATTTGATAACCCTCAGGCTATATATTATCATAGAGGAAGATGTACTGACTTCGAAAGGGAGAAGGTGGAGATATGCGGCAAGACCGTATATAAGTCAGAACTGAACCTTGAAGAAAATGACGTCATCATGGTTATGTCTGACGGCACAGTACACGCCGGCATAGGACAGATTCTCAACTTCGGATGGGAACGCAAACAGATTAAGGAACATCTCGACAGAAGCCTTAAGCCAACGATGTCGGCAAGAGCGATGGCATGTGAACTGACAGCAGCATGCAACGACTTGTACCTCGACAAGCCAGGCGATGACACTACAGTGGCAGCTGTCAAGATACGCCGCCGTCTTAACGTAAGCATCATGGTCGGTCCTCCTTTAGATAAGGAAAAAGACAACTTCTACGTGGAGCGTTTCATGGAAGGCGCAGACAAGACTATCGTCTGCGGAGGAACAAGTTCTCAGATCGTGGCCCGTTATCTCAACAAGCCGCTGCGTACCAGTTTCGACTTCCCTGACAAAGACGTGCCGCCAATAGGATTTATCGAAGGTGTCGACCTCACGACAGAAGGAGTGCTCACATTGAGACGACTTCTCGAACTGTCAGAGAAATATATCTCTCTTCACGACTTGACACCAAAGACGTTCACAAAACAAGATGGAGCTTCTCTTTTGGCAAACATGCTTTTTGAAGAAGCTACACATATAAAATTCTTCGTGGGACAAAGCGTCAACGTGGCACACCAAGGCCTGCCAATCGACATCACCATGAAGATGAAGCTCGTAGAGAAACTTGCAGAAAATATGCGAGCTATGGGTAAGACAGTAACATTGAATTATGATTAATTTAAAGATATGAGTACAAACAAAGAAGTTTTTGACACAAACGTTCAAGTTGTAAAATACAACGTTTTGAAAGAAGTTATCCGCCGCGCATACGAAGGCGGTTTGGAAGAAGCTTATTACGAAATCCCTAAAGTGATTTGCCCAGGTCCAAAACCTCAAATCCGTTGTTGTATCTACAAAGAAAGAACTATCATCCAAGATAGAATCAAGTTGGCAATGGGTGGCGACAAGAACAACCCTAACCCAGTAGAAGTCATCGACATCGCTTGCGACGAATGTCCAGCAGAAGGCGTAATGGTTACACCAGCATGCCGTGGCTGTATGGTCCACGCTTGTCATGACGTATGTCCAAAAGGCGCTATCTCAATCGTAAACCAACGCGCTGTCGTTGATAAGGAAAAATGTATCGAATGCGGCAAATGTGCAAAGGCTTGTCCTTATTCAGCAATCATCATGCAACATCGTCCATGTATGGTAAGCTGTAAGGTGAAGGCTATTTCTATTGACGAAAACAAGAAAGCTAAAATCGACAATAGCAAATGTATCTCTTGCGGTGCCTGTGTCTACAAATGTCCTTTCGGCGCTATCACAGACAAATCTTACGTTCTCGACATCATCGATATGTTGAAGGGTTCAGAGAACAACACCAAGTATAAAGTATACGCTGTTATCGCTCCAGCTATCGTCAGCCAATGCCGTTTCGGAAGACCAACACAGGTCGTTACAGCAATCCAAAAGCTCGGCTTCCATCAAGTTGTTGAAGCAGCTCTCGGCGCTGACATCACTTTATATCACGAAGCATTAGAATGGAAAGAAAAAGGCTTGATGACAACATCATGCTGTCCATCATACGTTGCTTTCATTGAAAAGAACTTCCCAGAATTAGTTCAATATATTTCACACTCTGTATCTCCAATGATTTTGACAGCACAGATGATCAAGCATTCAGATCCAACAGCTAAATGTGTCTTCATAGGACCATGTGCTTCAAAGAAATTCGAATTCAAATTGGAAAAGACTGGCGGTGCTATCGACTGCGTGATGTCATTCGAAGAATTACAAGCATTCTTGGATGCAAGAGGCATCGACACTGTTGAATGTGAAGATACAGTATTAGACAACGCTTCATTCTACGGAAGAATCTTCGCTAAGTCAGGCGGTATCGTTCAAGGTCTCTTAGACGTTGCTAAAGAACTCAACGTTGAAGGTCTTAAACCAATCGTGATGAGCGGCATCGATGAATGTAAGGCTAACTTGATGAAGTTGAAGTTCGGCAAGGCAACAGAAAACTTCTTCGAAGGTATGGCATGTGAAGGCGGCTGCTTGAACGGTCCATTGTGTATCACACACAGCCCACGTAACATCGTTGACGTTGTCAAGTATGGTAACGAAGCAAAAGAAAAGACTATCCACAATTCTGTCAAGTTGTACGAAATGACAACTAAGGAATAATAGAAGTCTATAGACTACGGACAATGGTCAACAGACTATGTCCATATATATAAAAGGCGCGATTCGAAAGAGTCGCGCCTTCTATATGAACAAAGGCCATTAAAAAACCGTTATCCGAGGACTGTTGTCAGTAGCCCTAAAAAAGGTGAAAAAAACATGTAAAAAAACACACTGAAATAGAAAAATATAGTATATTTGCACACACGTTAAACTAAGGTATATAATCCCTAAATATCTGGTTTAACAGCGATAGATTCAATAATCACAGAACAGAAATAAAATAAAAAGAAATGGCAACAAAACAAACACGTATGGAATTTGACCTTATTGGTACACGTGAAATTCCAATGGAATGCAAGTATGGCGTTCAAACACTTAGAGCTATTGATAACTTCCCAATCACAGGTATTGGCATCAACCGTTATCCTAACGTTGTTAAATACTTAGGCGTTATCAAGAAAGCTGCTGCTGTCGCTAACTACGAAACAGGCAAAATCAGCAAAGAAGTTTACGAAGGTATCGTAAAAGGTTGTGACGATGTTATCGCTGGCAAATATAACGATCAATTCCCAGTTGACGTTATCCAAGGTGGTGCTGGTACTTCAACAAACATGAATGCTAACGAAGTTATCGCTAACCTCGCTTTGGAATATATGGGTCACGAACCAGGTCAATACGAATTCTGTTCACCTAACGACCACGTTAATGGTTCACAATCAACAAATGACGCTTATCCATGCGCAGTACATTTAGCAATGTACGCTGACCACCTCGAAATGGTTAAACATTTGGATATGCTCATCGAATCATTAGAAAAGAAAGCTAAAGAATTCGAAAACATCATCAAGATGGGTCGTACACAGCTCCAAGACGCTGTTCCTATGACATTAGGT
>JAZKYG010000136.1:0-7442 GCA_045612025.1 Bacteroidales bacterium | reverse complement strand
ACACCCCAGTTGTTAATGTTGTAAAGTTCTGCTGAATCTTCAATGCGCCATTTTCTCATAGTTCTTGTTTACTTTTTTTGTTAAAAATAAATTCAATTACACGCTCATTAAAAAATGAATTGCAAATCTAATAAAAAAAACACATTATTCATATTTAATAATGAAAATTTGTTGCTCATATTCAAATAAATTTGACATACATCGAACCATTGAATGCTTTCATTGTTTATCCACAAAAAAATAAACAGATTATGAAACGAACTAAATTTATTTATGCAGTCTTAAGTGCTATGTTTTTCTTGCCTTATTTTGCAAATGCGCAAGAGGAAATATTAATTACAAAAAAGCACAATCATCATCATGGTGAGTTATTGATTATCAACAACGATAGTGGACATGACAGCACTTATGTCATTATTTTTGAAGAGAATGCTCCTGAAAGATTTAACGCTCCGAAGACACCGTCTTTTGGCTTTATGAGTAAAGACCAGAAATACTTGATGGGTATCGGCGGCTACGTCAAAGGAACAATCTCTATGGACTTCAAGGGCGCAATCAACGACCCGGCTTATTTCACAACATCTGCAATACCAATCAATCCAGCTCCTGGCAATGAAGAGTTATTGCAATTCAATGCTAATCAAACAACTTTATTCTACAATCTCGTCTCTCTTTCCGATAAAAAGACCAAATTTGGCGCATACGTCAATATGAATTTCAGCGGTCAAAACTACACTCCTGAGATACAAGACGCTTACATCACTTACGGCGGTTTGCTTATCGGTAGAACAACCAGTCTCTTCACCGATGCGGCGGCAATTCCTCCTACCATCGACAGTGAAGGTCCTAATGGTTTGACATACAAGACAAATAACGTGTTTAATTTTAGAAGCAATTGGGGCAGAAACAAACAATTCAGCGCTGGTCTCGGTCTTGAAATGCCAAGTACTGACTTTAGCACTTCTAATGCTCAAAGCGTTACAAATCAATACATTCCTGACTTCCCATCTTACATTCAATTCGCTTGGGGCAAAAACAAAGAGAGTCACGTCAGATTGAGCAGCATAATTCGTAACGTTAATTATCGTAATAATATTAAGGATGAAAATAATATAATCTCGACTTACGCTTGCCAACTCAGTGGTTTAGTGACTGTTAAACAAAAATTGGTATTCTATTACCAATTCGCTTACGGTAGCGGTATCACTACATATATCCAAGACGTAAGTGGTTTGAAGCTAGACTTTTTGCCAAATCAAGTTGTTGACAATCAAAACAAAGATGCTGGCAAATTGGATCACGTCAATTCAATGTCTTATTACGCAGGATTGCAATACAACTTCAACCCTAGAACATTCGTATCATGCACATTCAGCCAGGTTGATGTCGATGTACCTGATAATTATGACAATACAGACTTATACAAAGAAGGTTACTACTTAGCCACCAACTTCTTCTGGTATGCAAGACCTAACGTTCAATTCGGCGCAGAATACCTTTACGGCAAGCGCGTCGACCAAAACGACAATTGGGGACAAGCAAACAGATTACAAGTAATGCTACAATATAACTTCTGATAAATTTAGTTAATTAATGTTTTTTTCATGGTTGGGCTGTTCTTTTTGAGCAGCCTTTTTCGTATGTTTGCAAAAAATAATTAACAATGAAATTGATAATCGATTGCGGTTCCACAAAAGCTGATTGGGTCATTTTAAATGGCAATGATATCGTTTTATCATTTAACACAGAAGGCTTTAATCCTAATTATACTGACAAAAACACAATATCAAGTATAATTTTAAGTAACACGTTATATAACACTTATATTCAAGATATTACAGACATTTATTTTTACGGAACAGGATGCGGAAATCAGGCAAACTGCAATCTTATCAAAGAGATATTTCAATCTATTTTCACCGATGCAAACATCATCGTGACTCACGACTTGACGGCTGCTTGTCACGCACTTTTCGGAGGTAAAGAAGGCATCGCTTGTATCTTAGGCACCGGTTCTCATTCTTGCCATTATGACGGTAAAGAAATCATAGATAAAGCCGTTTCTTTAGGATACATAATAGGAGATGAGGGTAGCGGTAACCACATAGGGAAACAGCTGCTTCGTGATTACTTCTACAAGAAAATGCCAGCCGAATTATCTGAAAAGTTTGAAAAGGAATACGATATAAATATAACTTCAGTCATTGATAACATTTATCATAAAACACATACTTCCAGATATTTGGCATCCTTATCAAGATTTGCATACGAAAACAAGAAACATGATTACATCAAAGCAATCTGCTCAAAATGCTTTGACGAGTTCATTGAATATTTCATCTTAAGATATGAAACATCAAAAGATTTGGAAATAGGATTTGTCGGATCAATAGCATATTATTTCCAAGACATATTAAATGAACGTCTTGAAAATCAAGGATTAAAATTAAGCAAGATTATCAAAAACCCAATCGAAGGACTTATTGAATTTCATTCTCACCGTTGATGACAGATTTAATATATTTTAACATATCTTCTTGTTCATCAATAGTAAACCATTTATAATCATTGTTTTTTCTCAACCAAGTCATCTGCCTTTTAGCATATTGACGAGTGTTGATTTTTATATTTTCAATAGCTTCATTGAGTGAGGCCTTGCCATCAAAATATTCAAACAGTTCTTTGTAACCAACTGTATTCAAACTGTTTAGATGACGTTTAGGATACATCGACTTCGCTTCTTCCACTAGACCTTCATTAACCATAATCTCAACTCTTTTGTTGATACGATTTATGAGTTCGCTTCTTTCCCAAAGCAAAGCGACCTTAATCATGTTGAAATCACGCTGTTTGACGGTGTTTTTTCTAAAAGAAGTATATGTCAATCCTGTTTGATAGCAAACCTCCACAGCGCGTTGCAATCGACGTGGGTTATATTTATCGACAATGTTATAATATTCTGGATCAAGGCGTTCAACTTCATTTTGCAATGCGATCAAACCGCCTTTCTTGTATAACTCATCGACTTTGTTTCTTACTTCTTCAGAAATGTCAGGAATGGAGTCGAGGCCTTTGCAGACAGCATCGATGAACAATCCGGAACCGCCTGTCAAAACCACAGCGTCGTGATTTACAAAGAGTTTCTTCAATAAATCAAGGACATCTTGTTCATAATCCGCAACATCATATTTATCTTCAACATTAAGATTATGAATCAAATGATGCTGTACCTCAGCCTGTTCTTCAGGAGTCGGCGCTGCTGTGCCAATAGGCAACTCCTTATAAAACTGACGGCTGTCGGCAGAGATGATCTCTGTGCCGAGGGCTTTCGCGACTTTTATGGCAGTAGCCGTCTTTCCCGAGGCTGTCGGACCTGCTATCACTACAAGATGTTTATCCTTTATCATTTCTCTATTTTATTTGGAACAGGACCGTTTGATTTTACTTCTATTGGTTCGGTAACTTCTTGCACTACAGTAAGTCCAAGTTTCTTGCCTTCAGCTTTCATAAACTCGTAAGCTTCCTTGAAGTTATTTCCGATGATGCCATCCAAAACAGCCTCACGAATAGCAGTCTTGATAATACCGACATTTCTGCCTTCTGTGATGCCGAATGTCATCATAATGACTTCACCATTGACAGGCGGCTGCCAGTTTCTAAGATGATCTTTTTCCTCAAGTTCCTTAAGTTTCTTTCTAACCAATTGGAAATTACTATGATACTTGGCTTTTTTCTCTTCATTTTTAGAAGTGATGTCTGCGTCGCAAAGTATCATCAAATCATCAATGTCATCACCTGCATCAAAGAGCAAACGTCTTACAGCTGAGTCTGTTACTTCCTCCTGTGCCAAAGCAATAGGGCGGAGGTGAAGCGAAATAAGTTTTTGTACATATTTCATCTTCTCATTAAGAGGCAGTTTCAATGCTGCAAAAATCTTAGGTGTCATTTTGGCACCTTTTATCTCGTGACCATGAAAACTCCAGCCGATGCCTTTGTCATATTTCTTTGTAAGAGGTTTGGCTATGTCATGCAACACTGCAGCCCATCTCAACCATAAGTCTCCACCTGCAGCTGCAACATTATCAAGTACTTCCATAGTATGGTAGAAGTTATCCTTATGACCTCTGCCATCTTGTACATCAACGCCTTTCAAGGCTGCTAGTTGAGGGAATATTATCTTTAACAAACCAGAAGCATCAAGTAACTTGAAACCTATACTTGGTTTTGTGGAAAGCAAAATCTTGTTAAGCTCTTCATTGACGCGCTCCATAGAGATGATCTTAATCCTTTCAGCATTTCTCTTTATGGAGTTAAACGACTCTGTCTCAATGGTAAAATGAAGCTGAGTAGCGAAACGTATAGCACGCATCATTCTCAAAGGATCATCGGAATATGTTACGTCTGGATCCAATGGAGTTCTTATTATCTTATCTTTCAAGTCCTGAACTCCGTTAAAAGGATCAACCAACTCGCCGAAAGTGTCTTCATTAAGACTGATAGCCAATGCGTTGATAGTGAAATCTCTTCTGTTTTGGTCGTCTTCCAAGGTGCCGTCTTCAACCATCGGTTTTCTGCTTGATGGTTCATACGATTCTCTTCTCGCGCCAACAAACTCTATCTCTTTGTCTTTCAGGCGAATCATCGCGGTGCCAAAACGTCCGTAATATTTCACTTCCTTCTTGTCACTTATCAAAGAAGCTGTCTTTTTCGCCAGTTCGATTCCACTTCCAACCGTCACAACGTCAATGTCGTTTGACGGACGCTGCAACAAAATGTCACGCACATAACCACCTATGACGTATGACTCGTAGTTAAGTGCGCGACTGGCCTTTGTTATGACCTTAAAAAAATGATTGTTTATATGTTCCGATAAATTCTTCATAATGTCATTCTGTCAAAACACGTTCTGCAGCAGGTACAATATTTACTACCATGTCTTGTTTTTCATCATCATAATCAATAATGATCTTTTCGCCGATGTTGATTTTAGTTCTGATAATCTCTTCTGCCAAAACGTCTTCAACATATTTTTGAATAGCCCTCTTCAAAGGTCTTGCACCGTATTGTTCGTCCCAGCCTTTTTCTGCAATGAAATCATGTGCTTTTTCTGTGAGTTCAAGCTGATAACCCATCTCGTCTATACGTGTAAAGAGTTTCTTTAACTCAACATCAATAATTCTATGAATATCATTACGTTCTAACGAGTTAAATATTATAACATCATCAATACGATTCAAGAATTCAGGAGCGAATGAACGTTTCAATGCGTTTTCAATAACGCCACGGCTATATTCGTCTTTAGCGTCTTTTTTAGCCTGTGTTCCAAAGCCAACACCTTGTCCGAAATCCTTCAGCTGACGAGAGCCGATATTTGATGTCATGATGATGATGGTGTTCTTGAAGTCAACCTTACGACCCAAGCTGTCCGTAAGCTGTCCGTCATCAAGCACTTGCAACAAGAGATGGAATACATCTGGATGTGCTTTTTCAATTTCGTCGAGCAAGACGATAGAGTAGGGTTTACGTCGAACTTTTTCAGTCAACTGACCACCTTCTTCATAACCCACATAACCCGGAGGCGCTCCTACCAAACGAGAGACGGCAAATTTCTCCATATATTCACTCATGTCGATACGGATTAAAGTATCTTCTGAATCAAAGAGATACTTGGCTAAAACCTTAGCGAGATATGTCTTGCCAACACCCGTAGGTCCCAAGAATATGAAACTGCCGATTGGCTTATTAGGATCTTTCAATCCAGCTCTGTTACGACGTATCGCCTTAGCAATCTTCTTGATAGCATCATCTTGACCGATAACGGTGCCTTTGAGTTCTTCATCCATCTGGAGAAGACGGTCGCTTTCATTCTGAGCGATTCTTTGTACAGGCACGCCAGTCATCATCGCAACGACCTCAGCCACATTCTCTTTGGTAACGACTTCACGCTGAACTTTGGTCTTGTTTTCCCAGTCTTTCTTCTCTTTTTCCAACTGGTCAAGAACAATCAACTCTTCGCTACGTTGCTGGCCTGCATCTTCAAAACGCTGTTCTGCAATAGAAAGTTTCTTGGCCTCACGTATGCTTTCCAGCTTTTCTTCCAATTCAATAATTCCATAAGGAACATTGATATTGCTGATATGTACTCTTGAACCAGCTTCGTCGAGAGCGTCAATAGCCTTATCTGGAAGATGACGATCTGACATATAACGTTCTGTGAGCTTTACGCAAGCTTCGATAGCATCATCATCATATTTCACGAGGTGATGATCTTCGTATTTGCTTTTTATATTATTCAGAATTTCAATAGTTTCCTCTGGTGATGTAGGTTCAATCAAAACCTTTTGGAAACGACGTTCCAGTGCGCCGTCTTTTTCAATATATTGTCTGTATTCGTCTAATGTAGTAGCGCCGATGCATTGCAATTCGCCACGAGCCAAAGCTGGCTTAAGCATATTACTTGCATCGAGAGAGCCGTTAGCGTTGCCAGCGCCTACGATAGTATGAATCTCGTCAATAAACAGAATTATCTCTGGATTCTTTTCTAACTCATTGAGTATAGCCTTGATGCGCTCTTCAAACTGGCCTCTATACTTTGTTCCTGCAACAACAGAAGCTAGATCCAGCATAACGATACGCTTGTTGAACAAAGCGCGTGACACTTTACGTTGAACGATGCGAAGAGCAAGACCTTCTGCGATTGCAGATTTGCCGACACCAGGTTCGCCAATCAAGATAGGATTGTTCTTCTTGCGACGGCTAAGTATCTGAGCGACACGCTCCAGTTCTTTCTCGCGACCAACAATAGGGTCGAGGCGATTCTCTGCAGCAGCAAGGGTCAAATCACGGCCGAAGTTATCCAACACAGGAGTCTTGGATTTTGCATTGGAGGTCTTGTGTTGTGCAGGTTCCTTTGGTTTAACTTCTTCTAAATCATCATCGTCTTCGAAGATAGAACTCTGAGGTTCTTCTATGACGTCATCTTTCTTCACAACACTGTCATTCATATTGTTCTTTTTAACCTTGCTTTTAAATATGTCATAATTGATACCTTCATACTCAAGGCGTTGAGACACTATATTGTTGTCGTCATGAAGAATCGCAAGCATAAGATGTTCTGGATCTATCAGCTCGCAATTGAATTCTTTTGCAACGATATAAGTGAACTTCAATGCGCGTTCAGTCTGTTTGGTTAGAGGTATATTATCTGAATTATTTTTTTCAATAATATTAGACTTTATCGAAGCTACAAGTTTTTGCTTAAATGCTTCGATATCAAGTTTTAATTCGTCAAGAATATTAGTTACGTTATTGTCTTTTCCGTCAATGATTCCCAGGAAAACGTGTTCCAGACCAATGTAAGAGTTGCCTAGTCTTACGGCTTCTTCATGACTGCGGAACATTATTTCACGAGCTCTTGGAGAAAATTTAGCATCCATATATTT
>JAZKYG010000135.1:0-23443 GCA_045612025.1 Bacteroidales bacterium | reverse complement strand
TTCAGTAAAATTTATCGAAGGCGGTCTCACTTATGATGACGTTTTGTTAGTTCCTGCATACAGCAATATCATCCCAAGAGATACCAATTTAAGTACCAATTTCTCTCGTAACATTCAGATTAACATACCTATCGTAACAGCTGGTATGGATACAGTTACAGAAGCTGCTATGGCAATTGCAATCGCACAAGAAGGCGGTATCGGTGTTCTTCACAAAAACATGACTATCGAACGTCAAGCTGCTGAAGTTCGCAAAGTTAAACGTGCTGAAAACGGCATGATCATTGACCCTGTCACTATCAGAGAGACAGCAATGGTAGGCGAAGCACTCAGAATGATGAGCGAAAACCACATCGGCGGTATTCCAGTAGTTGATGCTAACAATGTATTGGTAGGTATCGTTACAAACCGTGACATCCGTTTCGTTCAAGACATGAAACGTCCTATCTATGAAGTCATGACAAAAGAAAATCTCGTCACAGCTCCAGAATTCACAGACTTCGCTACAGCTGCTGAGATTCTTCAAAAACATCGCATCGAAAAATTACCAGTTGTCGACAAAGACAATCACCTCATCGGACTTATCACATATAAAGATATTATCAAGATTAAGGCTCGTCCTAATGCAAGCAAGGATTCTCTCGGTCGTTTACGCGTAGCAGCTTCTGTAGGTATCGCTGCTAACACAATCGAAAGAGCAGAAGCATTGGTAGCAGCTGGCGTTGACGCTATCAACATCGACACAGCTCACGGCCACTCACAAAACGTTATCAACGTTGCTAAGGAATTACGTAGCAGATTTAAAAACATCGACATCGTCGTTGGTAACATCGCTACAGCTGATGCAGCACGCGAACTCGCTAAGACAGGCATCGACGCTATTAAAGTAGGTATCGGACCAGGTTCAATCTGTACAACACGTATCATCGCTGGTATCGGCGTTCCACAGCTCACAGCAGTATATAACGTATCACAAGCTCTCCAAGGCACAGGTATCCCTGTAATCGCTGACGGCGGTATCCGTTTCACAGGTGACATCGTTAAAGCTATCGCTGCTGGTGCTTCTTCAATCATGGCTGGTTCATTATTTGCTGGCGTTGACGAATCTCCAGGTGATACAATCATCTTCGAAGGAAGAAAATATAAGACATACCGTGGCATGGGTTCTCTCGAAGCTATGCAAAACGGTTCTAAAGACCGTTACTTCCAAGATATGGAAGACGACATCAAGAAACTCGTTCCAGAAGGCATCGTAGGCCGCGTTCCTTACAAAGGCAGTCTCTCAGAAGTCGTTTACCAATTAGTCGGCGGTCTCCGCGCTGGTATGGGTTACACTGGCTCAAGAACAATCAGCGACTTACAAAAGGCTCAATTCATTAAGATTACTGCTTCAGGTATGCGTGAAAGCCATCCACACGATATCACTATCACAGCAGAATCTCCAAACTATAGCACAAAAGCATAATAGCATTTGAACTAAGGCATTTGAACCCTGAACTAAGAACTTTTTATTTTTTGGTTCAGGGTTCAAAGTTCAATGTTCTTGGTTCAACATAATATAGTTTAGATTTACTCGTTATTTCCTTTAAAATAATGAAAGAAATATGATAAGAAAACAAACACTCAGAACATGGATCATCGCTTCTTTCCTTATGATGATGCCATCACTTTTATCAGCACAGTCTTATGCTAAAAAGACATTGATCACTATCGGTGACAAAGAAATCTCAGCTAGAGAGTTCATGGATACTTACGAGAAAAACAACGTCAAGACAGACGTCATAGACAAGAAAAACGTTGATGAATATCTCGATTTGTATGTCGATTTTAAATTGAAAGTAACGGAAGCAGAAGCTCTCAAAATGGATACAGTTCCAACTTTCGTCAGAGAGTTGAAGAACTATCGCGACCAGTTAGCAAAACCTTATTTCTCTAATGATGACATTACAGAGGAATTGGTGAGAGAAGCTTATGACAGAATGCAGTACGACATAAACGCTGCTCACATCCTCATCAAATGCGATGCAAAAGCATTGCCAGCAGATACACTCGCTGCTTACAACAAAGCAATGTCTATCCGCGAACGTATATTAAAAGGTGAAGACTTCGGTGCAGTAGCAGTTGAAATGTCAGACGACCCATCAGCACGTGACATGGCAGAGATACCAGGCGTGAGAAAAGCATATGCAGGTAACCGTGGTGAATTGGGTTACTTCACAGCTTTCGATATGGTTTATCCTTTTGAGACAGGCGTTTATACAACAGAAGTAGGCGAGGTGTCAATGCCTGTACGTTCAGACTTCGGTTACCATGTCATCAAGGTTAACAGCAAGACTCCAGCATTGGGTCTCATAAGAGCAGCTCACATCTTCTTGGCTGCAGATCCAACTGACCCAAATAAAACTGACTCAATCTTGAGCAATAAAGCTCGCAATATCTACAACGAACTCATACAAGATAAAACCCAATGGTCAGACTTCGTAAGAAGATATTCTGAAGACAAAGGAACTATAACTAATAACGGTGTACTCAGCACATTCAGAGTAAATCAGATAGTTCCTGAGTTCATCACAGCAGTGAAGAGCCTTGAAATGGGCGGTATTTCAGAACCAGTGAAGACAAGCTTCGGATATCATATCATAAGACTTGTGGCAGCAACACCACCATCAGACTTTGAAACAGAGAAAGCAAGAATCGGAGAAAGAGTGGAAAGAGATATGCGCGGCAAGATAAGCGAAGAAATAGCAATGAAACGCATCATGAAAGATAATAACTTTAAGGAAAACACTAAAGTTAAAGATGAATTCATCGCTGCTATCGACAGCACTTTGGCAATGGGTATGTATCAACCAGAAGAGATAGATACTAAGAGCGTTATCTTCACACTTGGCAAAGAGTCATGCAAATTAGAAGAGTTTGTCGATTATATCGTCGGTCACCAAAGAAGACAAGGCTTCCTTTCTTCATCAGCATACGCATACGAACTTTATGACTCATTCTTGAAAGAGAAAGTGTTCGCTTACGAAGATGCATGCTTGGAAGATAAATATCCAGAATTCAAGACTTTAGTACAAGAATATCACGACGGAATCTTGTTGTTCTCATTGATGGAAGAACAAGTATGGAACAAAGCCGTTGAAGACACTACAGGCTTGAACGAATACTATGAAAGAAACAAGAACCTCTATATGTGGAATGATCGCGTCAAGGCTATAGTCCTTACATCTAACGACAAGGAAAATGTTGAAGAGCTTACAGCTATGCTCAGCGGCGAAATCACAATAGATTCTTTACGTACTTACTTGAAGTCAAATGGCGTCAAGGCTTCAGCTCGCGCTTCATTCTATCAAAAAGGCGATAACATCAACGTCGATGCAATGGAATGGACAGAAGGTGCATTGAATACATTTGAATCAACAGTCGACAATACAACTCAGATAATCAAGATTATCGAAGTGCGTCCAGCAGAACCTAAGTCATTCAAAGAAGCTAAAGGCTTAATAACATCAGGCTATCAAGCTGAATTGGAAACTCTTTGGTTGCAACAACTTAAGGAAAAATATCCTGTAAGTGTAAATCAAAAGCTTTTGAAAAAAGTCAAGAATAATTATTAAAAAAGATACATATGCGTTTGCTCTGGATCAGTCTTGTATTCATTCTGTTCTTTTCGTCATGTCAGGGAAGGAAAACCGAAGATAAAGGTGAAGTCATCGTCTCTGTATATGGAAAGAAACTATATAAGACTGATCTGGAGAATATCGTTTATGAAGGTATCAGCTACAACGACAGCGTGATGAGGTCGAAGGTGTATATCGACAAATGGGTCCATAATCAGTTGCTGATACGTCAGGCAGAAAATAACCTTACTCCAGAACAACTGGATTTCTCGAAGAGATTGGAAGAGTATCGTAACTCTTTGGTGATAAATAAATACGAGACAGAACTTATAAACCAAAAACTTGATACCGAAGTCACAGAATACCAGATTTATGAATATTACAGCAATAATAGCGCTGAGTTCAGACTGAATCGCGACATAGTGCAGCTGGCATCCGTTTCTCTTCCTAACGACAGTAAAAAGAAATGGGTATTCACCAAACTCTTCCGCGATTATGATAACTTAATGATCGATTCGCTTACCTCATTGGCAGATCAATATGCACTTGATTACGACTTTGATATCAAGGAATGGCATAACTTTGAAGAAGTCATCGATACCTATAATTTGAAAGTGAAAGATAATAAGTCTTTCTTGAATGACAAGAAATTCTTTGTCGTCAATAATGACGAGACATATACTCTTGTGAAGATATGCGACTACAGACTTATTGGCGATGAGTCTCCTTGTGAGATGGAAACTGATAGAATAAAGTATATCATCCTTAGCAACAGAAAGAAAGAGTTATTGGAAAATTTATATAAAGACTTGTATTCAAAGGCGATACAAGACAATGCTTTTGATGTTTATTAAAGATAACAAAAGAAGACCATCAATGTAACATTGACACGTCTTAATAAATAGAAATAAAAATAGAAGATAGATATGAGACAAGTTAACAACAAGATAGCAGCGTTTTTTGCAGTATTGTTTTTTGTTTTATTTGTGAGTCCTGCTAGAGCTCAAGAGGCTCAGGTCATAGATAGAGTAGTGGCAGTGGTCGGTCAGAATATCATTCTACAGTCAGATATTGAAGCACAGTATCTTCAATACAGATTGCAAGGTGGTATAAAAGGTGACGCTAAATCTATTCGTTGTGAGATTCTTGAAGATCTAATGTTTCAGAAGCTGATGCTTAACCAGGCAGAGATGGACAGTATCACCGTTACCGATGAGCAGGTCAATGCAGACGTTGATCGTTGGATTGGTTATTTCATTTCACAAGTAGGTTCACAAGAGAATCTGGAGAAATATTACAAGAAGACCATGCCTGAGATAAGGGAGGAACTGTTCCGTGTAAGAAGAGATAATATGTTGGTTGAGCAGGTTCAGCAGTCTGTCTTGGCAAATGTTGAAGTTACGCCTTCAGAAGTGAAGAGATATTATAACGAGATGTCGAAAGACAGCATCCCTATGGTCAATTCTAAATATGAGATCGCACATCTCGTCAAGAACCCTCCAATCACATTAGAGCAGAAGCTTGAAGTTAAAGACAAATTGTACAAGATGCGTAAACGTATCCTCAATGGTGAGCGTTTCTCCACTTTGGCATTGCTTTATTCTGAAGACCCAGGTTCTGCCAAGAAAGGCGGCGAGTTAGGATTCACAGGCAGAGGCGAGTTCGCTCCTGAGTTCGAGGCAGCTGCTTTTAACTTGCGTGATGGCGAGATATCAGAAGTCGTTGAGACAGAATACGGATTCCATATCATACAGATGATAGAACGTCGTGGCGACTATGTCAACGTGCGTCATATCTTGCTTACTGTGAAGGTGGCGCCAGAGGCATTGCAGGAAGCTTACAATGAACTTGATTCTATAGCAGCACTCATCAACAACGACAGCATCACATTCGATGAGGCAGTACGTCGTTTCAGTGATGAAAAAGATAGAATAAATGGCGGTATACTCGTAAATCCTATGACTGGCGGAACATTGTTCGACGCATCAGAACTTGATCAACAGGTGTCTGTCGTCGTCAATAAGATGAAGGTAGGTGATATGAGCGCGCCTGTCCCAATGAAGACATCGGATAATAAAGACGCTTGCCGTTTGATATATCTGAAAAAGAAGACAGAACCTCATAAGGCAAACTTGAAAGACGACTACACTGTCATCCGCGACCTTGCGATGCAGAAGAAACGTGAAGAGATAATAAGCAAATGGATTGAAAATAAATCAGGTAAAGCTTATATCAAAGTCTGTGATGAGTTCAAAGATTGCGACTTCAAATTTGGATGGAACTTTGTTGAATAATTGTCAAAATCAATACTAAGATGTATCAGTCAGATGTGGAAGGTGCCAAGGCACTCGTGCAAAAATATGAACAGCTGAAGAACGAGATTTCTAAGGTCATCATCGGCCAGAATGAAATCATTCATAATACAATATTGTCAGTGTTCTGTCAAGGTCATGTCTTGTTGGTCGGCGTGCCAGGTCTCGCCAAGACATTGCTGGTAAGTACCATCGGACGTGCACTCGGACTTTCATTCAACCGTATCCAGTTCACTCCCGACCTCATGCCATCCGACATACTCGGAACAGAGATAATCGACGACACACGTCAGTTCAAGTTCATCAAAGGTCCGGTGTTTTCCAATATCATCCTCGCTGACGAGATTAACAGAACGCCTCCTAAGACTCAGGCAGCTCTTCTTGAAGCGATGCAGGAAAAACACGTTACAGTATCAGGAAAGACATATAAATTACAAGAACCATTTTTCGTTCTTGCGACACAGAACCCTATAGAACAAGAAGGTACATATCCTCTTCCTGAGGCTCAGCTCGACCGTTTCATGTTTAATCTTAAACTCGATTATCCATCTTACGAAGAAGAGATAGAGGTGGTGAAAAACACTACATCAGCTAAGGTGACAGATATAAATCCGGTGATGACAGCAGAGGAAATCGTTTATTTCCAGAACCTCGTACGTCGTGTTCCTGTCGCTGACAACGTCTATGAATATGCAGTAGGCTTGGTGTCACGCACTCGTCCTAATACAGAACGCGCTCATGAGTGGAGCAACAGATATCTCAGCTGGGGAGCTGGCCCTCGTGCATCGCAATATTTGATAATAGGAGCGAAGGCGAATGCTCTTCTGAAAGGAAAACTTTCTCCAGACATCGAGGATGTACAAGAAGTAGCACTTCCAATATTACGCCATCGTCTTGTGAGAAACTACACTGCTGAAGCAGAAGGCGTCAGTATCGAGAAGATAGTTAAAGCTATAATATAAAGGAGTAAAGACGTACGAAAGTACGTCTTTTATTTTTTTATTTGTTTTTTAGAAAAATAATTTTAAAATTTGTGGGACCAATAAAATTTACAGTTATGAAAAAGTTGTTTTTAATTATGTTCTTTATGGCATTCGTATCTGTCAATGCCTATTCGCAATCAGATGATAGCGACAACACTGTTTACAAAATGGTTGAGGAAATGGCTCAATTCCCTGGTGGCCAGGCTGAGATGCTGAAATTCATTCAAGAAAATCGTCAATATCCTGAAGCAGCTAAAGCAAATGGTGTTCACGGAAAAGTAATGGTCTCATTCATTGTTGAACGCGATGGTTCTTTAAGTGATGTCAAAGTTATGAGAGGCCTCGGCAGCGGATGCGACGAAGAAGCGATTCGAGTTGTTCAATCTATGCCTAAATGGAATCCAGGCAAGCAACGTGGCAAAGAAGTTCGTTGCTCATACATCGTTCCAATTACTTTTTAACCAAGAACGTTTAATTTATAATTAGTTATCTTATAAAAAAAATCGCTACGTTCTCGTAGCGATTTTTTAATTTTGAGATTCTGAAGTCCTGAATTTTTAAATTTTCAAAATTCTCTTAACAAGGTTTCCTTCGTTTGTCTTTATCTCAACGAAATAAACTCCTGATTCAAGACCGTTGACGACGTAGTTGCTGCTGTCAACATTTGCTTCCATAACTTTATTTCCAACGACGTTATAGACTGTGATATAAGTCATATTGTCGCATACAATAGTGAAGTTGTCTTTTGAAGGATTTGGATATATAGAAGCTTCAATCGCTGAGTCTTCGATTGTAGACTCAGTGTTCTTGACAGTGACGTCGCTGAACAGACCGTTGCAGTCTTCGTAGATGGCTCTGACGCTGTAGACATATTCGCCTTCGGCTAAGCCGCTTTCAGTGAAGCTTGTCTCTTCTGTAGTGCCGACTAATACAGTTCCACGATAGATTTCAAAGACTGTTGTCTGTAGTCCGTTGTCTGTAGTCCAGTTCAAAACGATGTCGTTGCCTGTAAATTCGCCTTTAAGGTCTTTCACTGCATCGCACATTTCTTGGTATTCGTATTTGCATGAGCAGTCGTTGACCCATGAGCATAAGAATGAACTTGTCTGTGACAATGTAGGACTCATATAAACTGCGACATAGTTTTCTTTCATGACTACGAAACTACATTCTTTATCGTATTGGTCTTTGCCTACCCATTCGAGTGTTACTTCCACATTAGATTCTATGTTTAAGCGGAATTCAGCAAAACTTCCAGATATAAGTGTCAAGGTGTCTGTTGGTCTACCGCTATCGTATTTCACCAAGAGAGCTGCTCCGTTCCAGCCGTCGCTGTAAGAGTCGTTGAGTTGGAATATGTAGTTGCATGAAAGAGTGTAGCTCTCGCTGAATTCGTATTCTTTTTCGTATAAGTCAGTTGCCTTTAATACGAAAGGAATGCTAGATTCTAAGTCATTTGATACTGTTATGTTGAAGAAAGCGATGCTTGATGAGTTGCCGCCTATAGCACTGAATTCGGCTTCAGTTTGGTTTATGGTGATATTGTTGCTGCTGCTTGATAAGCTGCCTTTTACTTTCACAGCGATTTCGTTGCCGATGTTGTTCAACACCACGCCGAGGTCTGCTGTCTCTCCAGCCTCAAGTATGCCATTTTCGTTATCGTCATTTTTTACTAAGAATGAAGCGAATACAAGTTTGCTGTCTCTTACTTCTATCGGGAATGTAGATGATGAGACGAGTGTTTCGTTTTCGTAGAAGTCTATGTTGAAATACAATTCAGACTCGTAGCTTATGTTTTCATCTGCAACAATCTCAAATTCATTGCTAAGTGTGACATCTCCGTTTCCTGCTATGTTGTTGATGACAGCTTCAGCGTCTGCTATGGTAACGTCTTCATTTGAACAAGAGATGACAGCTTTGATGTTGTTATATTCTTTTTCAGAATCGTTATGGATGCTGAGGCTTAACTTTACTGTCTCGCCTGGATTGAGATATCCATTATTATTAGCAGACTTATCATCTATAGTGACTTCATTCAATGCGAAGTCGCCTATCTTTATGCTGTTTACGGCTTTGAAAGCATCGACGAGACCTGTTCCGAAGAAGTTGTCTTTCTTCTCGGTGAGTTTCTTTGCTGTTGTCTCTAATGTCATACAGATGTCGGCAGGAGTGAGGTCTTTGTTCTTTTCCAACATAAGAGCCATAATGCCGGCAACGCAAGGTGCTGCCATTGAAGTGCCAGTCTTTAAGTTATAACCGTTGTTGCTGTCGTGGTCGAGTGACTTCACGCCTACGCCAGGAGCGCATACATCAGGACGGATGAGACCTATTTTGTCACCTCCGTAAGGATAGTCGTTGAACTGAGTGCCAGTCCAGGTGACAGGTCCTTTGGAACCGTTTTCATATTTATTTTCAAAATAGTCGACAGCGCCTACTGCCACTACGCATGACAAACCGCCTGGGTTGACTTGTTGGTCAGGGTGAAGCCATGGTGGAGGACAGTTTGCTGGTGCCAAGATGTTGTTTGGCACTTGCATCTGTGGTGTCATATTGGTGCCGTAGTTTCCTGCTGCTACTGATGCAATGACGCCGAGTTCTAATGCGTTGACGCAGGTGTTACGTAACATTGTCTTGTTTGCTTCACTTGGAGCCAAGACACCTAACGACATGCTTAAGATGTCAGCATGATGTTCTATGGCAAATTCCATTGCGGAGTTGATACTGCTTGTGTTGCCTGAACCATAGTCGTCGAGAGCCTTCACGCACATCAATGTTGCGTCTGGAGCAATGCCTGTGAGAATGCCTGAAGTGCCATCGCCACAGATAGTGCCGGCGCAGTGTGTGCCGTGACCGTATCTGTCCATAGTGTCGTCATTGTTGTTGATGGTGTTGTATCCGTGGTTTGGATATTGTGCTCCGCCATCCCATAAATGGTCCTTAATATCTTCATGGTTGTAGTTGACGCCAGAGTCGATGACAGCTACAAGAACACCTTTGCCGGTATAACCCCTCTGCCAAACTTTGTCGGCATTGACCATAAGAATATTGTCAGTCATATCGACATCATCATTTCTCGTCTGTTGACTGCTGACTGTGGTCTGTTGACTTACGTCAGGAACCATCTTGACCATTTCGTCATAACCGATGAGCATAATGTCAGGGTGTTCTGAAAGAAGGTAGATGACATTGCGGTCTGCAGTACAGCTGATAGCATTTGAGAGCCAGTGTGTCTTGATATTTGTGACCTTATAACTTCTTGTCTCTGCTTTAAGTATTGACAAGACTGCTTGTTGTTTCTCTTCAGAGAAAAGCTTGAGCTCGTCGACGAGAATGTTGCGTCTTACTTCTTTGTCGAGAGATGCATCGGCACGAGTTCTTAATTTGGCGAGGTCAATCTGTGACTTGAAGATGATGTTGATAGGAATCATCTCATCGCCTTTTTGATTTAATACATCTTGTAATCTAGAATCGATTGTGCTTTGAGCAAAACCAACACTACATAATAAGATGAGAGTTAATGTTAATAGTAACTTTTTCATATTTTTTAAATTAGGAACTGATGAATTTAAAATCCTCATACCCTTAAATCCATATTATTTTTTAATAACTCTTTTAACTATATTACCTTCTTCAGTATTTATCTTAATGAAATAGATTCCATTATTTAATTTTGAAACATCGATAGTTGTCAACTCTTGGCGACTTGCTGTCTCTGTTACTTGGAGTATTCTTCCATAAACATCATAAACGGCAATGTTTTCAACTTCTGCATCAGTTACTATATATAATTTGTCGTTTGCAGGATTTGGATATACGTTGACTTTTATGTCGTATGAATATTCATTGATGTTAACGCCCCATTGAGCGAGTACGCTTCTGAACATACCGTTGCAATCTTCGTAGACAGGTCTTACGCTGTAAGTGTAAGAGAATTTTCTGTTGTGTTCGATGTCGCTATCTACGAATGACAGACCGTCTGTCTCACCTATATATTTTGTGTCGCGGTATATTTCGTATTTGATGACTTCTTGGTTTGCAGGAGCAGCCCATGTCAGGATAACTGCATTTTTGCTTACGTCGGCCTTGAGGTTTTCTATAGACTTACACATCTCGAAGCTTTCGTTAAGGCAAGAGCAGTTGTTGATCCATGAATAGAGGAAGCCATTGTCGAGGAAACCGCCGTTTTGATATATGATGTTGCCGTTTTCATTTTTGATGATGAAGCTGTTTTCCAAGTCCCAAGAACCTTTATACCATATCAATGAAACCTCAACATCGTTAGCTATCTTGCGTTTGTATGTTTTACTCTTGCCATCTGTGATGGTGAATGCTTCGTCAGGAGTGCCGTCGCTGTATGACACTTGCAAAGCAGCTTTGTTCCATCCGTCGCCGCTTGTGTCATAAAGTTCGAAGATGATTTCGCAGGCTTTCTTGTAAGTGCCTTCGAATTCGTAGATGTTGTTGAAGGCGTCTGTTACTGTTATCGCGATAGGAAGCTTGAAGTTGTCGCCTGCATTATCGGCTAATGTTACGTTGTAGTAAGCCACCGATGAAGCGTTTTCGCCAATGCTGTTGAATTCAGCTTCTGTGTTGTTGACGGTGAGCTTGCTGTTTGTTGTTGTGATAGAACCTTTTAATCCTACTGCTATTTCATTGCCCACGTTATTCAATACTATGCCGAGGTCTGCTGTCTCGCCGGCTTCGAGTAATCCGTTGCCGTTGTTGTCGTTCTTGATTACGAAAGAAGAGAACTGTATCTCAGAGCCGCTTGTGTAGGCTGGAACTCTTATGTATGATATTTCTTCGTTGTTTTCATTGTAGAAATAAACATCGAATGCAAGTAATGTCTTAGGTAATGCTTTTCCGTCTACAGTGACAGCGAACACGTTTTCTATTGTGATGTTGCCATTGGCGCTGATGCTTTCAATCTGAGCGATAGAGTCTGTTATCGTCACTAATTCGTTGTTGCTTCTCAAGACAGCCTTTACATTGCTGTAGCTTTCTTCAGAGTCGTTGTTGAAAGTGACGTTGATGTTGAAGTTTTCACCAGCATTGATATTGCTGTTGTTGTTGCCGTTTTCATCGTTGATGATGCAGCTGAGGAAGTTGAAGCTGCCGTTGTCTATTGCGTTCAATGCTGCCAATGCGTCGATACGTCCAGAGCCTGTCTTGTTGCTTTTTGTATCAGAAAGCTTGACGCTAGTTGTTTCTAATATTCTGCAGATGTCGGCAGGAGTGAGGCTTGGGTCTTTTTCAAGCATAAGGCACATGACGCCAGCAACGCAAGGTGTTGCCATTGATGTGCCGTTCATTGATGTATGTCCGTTGTTTGATGAGTAGTCGAGTGATACGATTGACACGCCAGGAGCGCATACGTCAGGACGGATGAGGCCTATGCCAGGGTTGTATGGATAGTCGTTATATTCTGATTCTTGCCATGTGACAGGACCATTTGATGAGAAGTCGGCTGGAGCGTCGTTATAGTCGACAGCGCCTACTGACACTACGCATGACAAACCGCCAGCGTTAGCTTCTTGGTCAGGGCTTAACCATGGAGGAGGACAACCGCCAGGGATGATGACGTTGTCTGGAACAGGCTTTATCATCATATATTCGTTAGCGCCGTAGTTGCCGGCTGCTACAGCTGCTACTACACCTAATTCTAATGCTGTGACGCAGCTGCGACGTAACATTACTTTCTCTGAGAGGTCAGGCAAGGTGACACCTAATGACATACTTAATACGTCGGCATTATGTTCTACAGCCCATTCCATGCCGCTGTTGATATTATGCGCTGTTCCGGTACCTTCGTCACTGACGCTCTTGACGCACATCAAAGTTGCTTTAGGAGCGATACCAGTCTTGGTGCCTGATGAACCGTCGCCGCAGATAGTTCCAGCGCAGTGTGTGCCGTGACCGAATTTGTCCATAGGATTGTTGTTGCCGTCGTATGTGTTGTAACCGTGATATGGGAACTCGGAACCGCCGTCCCATAAGTTGTTGGCAACGTCGACGTGATTGTAGTTGACGCCAGAGTCGATGACAGCAACGACGATGCCGTCACCAGTATAACCCATATTCCAGACATCGTCAGCGTTGACTTTGGTGATGTTTTCTGTCATGTCGCTGACGCCTTCAGCTCTTTCTGAATAATTGTTGCTGATAAGGACTTTCTCTTCATTATATCCGATGACGAGAACGTCAGGATGTTGAGCCAGCTGGTAGATGACGTCTGCTGTTGTGCTGCAGTTGATGTAGTTGGCGAGCCAATGGCAGCTGATGTCTTTCACCTTGCTGCTTCTTTGTTCTGCGTCAAGGATTGACAATATCTCTTGTTGATCTTTTTCTGTGAAGCTTTTAAGTTCATCGACCAATATGTTACGTCTTGTTTCTTTGTCGATGACGTTTTCAGCTCTGTTTCTTAAATTGTTGAAATTCATCTGCGATTTTAAGATGATGTTGACGCTTATCATCTCATCGCCTTTTTGATTTAACACTTCCTGTAATCTAGGTTCTATAGTGCTTTGTGCCAGACCTAAATTGCAAAATGAAATAAGGACTAATAATGTAAAAACTAACTTTCTCATACAACTTGTTTTAATGGAGCAAAGATACAAAAAGACAACGGACTACGGACAATAGACAACAGACTTTTTTTAATTAGGAGTTAGGAGTTGATGGTTTAAGGTTCATAGTTCAAAACTCAAGATTCAAAATTAAAAAAGCGACTCGATTGAGTCGCTTTTTATCAAACTGTTAAGATATCTTTTACTTTCAAGTCACAGAGTTCGTCAACTTTCTTGACATATTTGTCTGTGATTTCTTGGATTTTTTCTGTGATCAATTTCACTTCGTCTTCTGAAACGCCGTCTTCTTTAAGTTGTTTAGCGTCATCATTAGCATTACGACGGATGTTGCGGATACCTACTTTTGTTTCTTCAGCTACAGTCTTAGCGCGTTTTGCCAATTCTTTACGGCGTTCTTCTGTCAATGGAGGAACGAGTATGCGTAAGAAATCGCCTTCGTTTTTAGGGTTGAAACCTAAGTTTGCATTTAAGATGGCTTTTTCAATAGCTGAGATAGAACTTTTATCGAAAGGTTGAACGATAATCTGACGTGGGTCAGGAGTTCCTATATTTGAAGTTTGTTCGATAGGTACAACAGTTCCGTAATATTCTACTTTAACACCTTGCAACATTGCAGGGCTAGCTTTTCCTGCTCTAATCTTCTGAAATTCCAAGTCCATGTGTTTCATGGTGTTTTCCATGGTTTCAGTAGTTTCGTCTAAAATAAATTGAGATTCTTCTGTCATAATAAATTCATTTTACAGCACAAAAATAAAAAAAAATCAGTTAAGTGCAATTATTTTGTTACCAATGTGCCGATTTCTACACCATTAAGCACTTTTAGCAGATTGCCTTTTGTGTTCATGTCGAAGACATACATCGGCATATTGTTTTCCTTACATAAGGTAAATGCAGTGAGGTCCATGACTTTGAGGTTTTTGCTATAGGCTTCGTCGTATGTGATGTGGTCGAACTTTGTCGCTGTTGGATCTTTTTCAGGGTCAGCTGTATAGATGCCATCGACGCGAGTGCCTTTCAAGATGATGTCGGCTCTTACCTCAACAGCTCTCAATGCTGATGCAGTGTCTGTGGTGAAGAATGGATTTCCTGATCCGCCGCCGATGATGACGACATTGCCTTCTTCAAGGAGTTTTATAGCTTTGGCACTGCTCATTGAATCAGCGATGCGGTCGATGAAAACACCTGATAATAAGGCAGTCTTCACGCCTTTTGCCTGTAATGTTGATTGCAATGCCATGCTGTTAATGACAGTGGCGAGCATTCCCATATAGTCGCCTTGGATTCTGTCCATGCCTTTGCTTGCACCTTGTAATCCGCGGAAGATATTGCCGCCGCCGATGACGATGGCGATCTGTGCCTGCTTGGCTGCTTCTGCTATTTCTTCTGCATAATCGTTAAGACGTTCAGGGTCGATACCGTATTGTTGTTCACCCATAAGAGCTTCACCGCTCAATTTTAAAAGTACTCTTCTGTATTTCATATCACTTAAGTTTATATAATTATTTTTATTTGTTAAAACCAATAACCTATGTTTAAAAATCCTATTAAGCTGGAGCATCTGTTGGAACCCATAAGACTCACTTCTATAGGACCTGCTTTTGTATTCATTCCTAATGTCACGCCTGCGCCAAAGGTGAAGTTGTCATCAGAGAACCATGTGCTGTAGTCGTCAGCGATGAAACCTCCGTTGCAGTTGGCAATGGCATAGAAACTCTTGTAGAAATTGTACTGCCACGAGATTTTTCCTATCGCTATGTTGTCGCCGTATAACTGTGTAAATCTCAGACCTTCAAAAGAGATGATGTTGTCAAAATATTTCATATGCGACTGACCTCCGACAAAGAATCTATAACTTAAAGGGACCTCATCGTTGGAAAATGAAGAACCGATAGTCGTGCCCATCTTCAACGAATGCTTTTTGCCTATTGCGATAGAACCGTCAAAATCTGCTCTCACAATGATGGAATGTCCCATCTTTGAACCGTCTTCATGTTCTATGACAGGGATGATGTATTTTCCGTTGATATTGAGTTTCCATCCTTTTGAAGCAAAAGTAGGTGAGTCTTCATTGTCGATATGATAGTTGAGATAGGCATGTGCTATGAAATCGTAATTGTCGGCGTCAACAACATGAACGAGATTGTCTCTGAGGTGTACGTAATTGCCGACGACACCTACTCTGAACTGTCTTTCTAAAGTCGGCATATATTCCATAAACAAATCAAGCTTATTGTCTTGTATACTATATGAGTTGTTTATGGTCTTGTCGTAATATTGATTCATGAACAGACTTATTACGGATAGGTCGGTGCCATATTTGAATTTCTGCGACAATCCGGAATGGAAGCATAACTTGAAGTAAGGGTCTTCTGCTATGTTGAAGTCGGCAGATATTGTAGAGCGTTTAGGAAAATTCAAGATGTTCTTCAGAGTAAGGTTTGCCAATATGCCTATTCCGTAGTCAGTATCATAGTGAGCGGCAATGGATACTGTCTCTTCTTCTTTTTCTTTACAATGTATTATCAGGTTTGCACCTTTGGCCGCTGGCACTAAGTTGTACCATATATCTTTGTAATATCCAGTGGCAGAGAGGCTCATGATTGAATTCTCTATGTCGTGAATGGCCATTTTTGCAGGATAATTCTTTCCGATAGATTTTTTAATGAAGGTGGCATTTTCTTCTGTAACGCCGTTAATCTTCAAAGATACAACATATATTGAGTCGAAAGGAACTACATTAGGACGTACTATCTTGTAATCTTGTATGTCTCTTATTGAGTCGGCAAGACGTTTCAGCTGAGGAAGGTATTTTCGTGCTTCCGCTTCTCCTATTGCAATGATGGTGTCGTGATAATTGAAATCCATCATGCCGTATTTGGCAAGTTCCGGCTTGATGTAGATGTCGGCCTCTTCTTTAGCTTTGTTATAAGCATCGATGTCGGACATAGCAATCATCTGATCCATTATTTTTGCCATGGATGTGAGTTCTTCTTTGCTATGGAAGTTACGTTGTACGTCAACACCTATTATAATATCGATGCCCTTCTCTCTCACGTTTGGGACAGGGAAGTTGTTCCTCAGTCCGCCGTCGATGAGCAAGCGTCCGTCTACTTCCACAGGGGAAAAATAGAAAGGAATAGACATTGACGCCCTGATGGATCGTTGCAGGTTGCCTTTGGTCATCTCGTAGGCCTCAGCGTTTTCAATGTCGGTGGCCACACATAAGAATGGTATCGATAAGTTGTTGTAGTCTCTTATCTTATAAGCAGGAGAGATGAGCCGTGCTAGCAGAATGTTTATCATACTGCCGTCATATATCGATGACTTCATCTGTATCTTTTTGTCTCTGAATGGGAATGTTGCGAGATAATGTCTGTCGAGAATCTTGTCATCGATAGGGATGTATTTCTGAGGTATGGCATCCGACATTGTGGCATCCCAGTTTTGTTCTCTTATGAGTCGTATCATCGTCTCAGGAGAATATCCTATGGCGTAAAGTCCGCCGATGATGCTGCCCATACTTGTTCCAGCGATGTAGTCAATAGGCAGACCTGCTTCTTCTATCACTTTGAGTGCTCCTATATGGGCGAATCCTTTAGCGCCGCCGCCACTTAATACGACACCTACGCGTGGACGTGACAGAGTATCTGCATACTGTTGGGCAGACAGGTCATGGCAAAAGACAAATGTCAAAAGACAAAAAAGAAGTAATGAGCTCTGTGTTCCGAGCTGCAATCTTCCTCTGTTGACCGTTGACTGTTGACCGTTGACCATGACTTAAAGCATAACTAGTTTACTTTACAAAGTTATAATAATTTTGTTGAAGGATGATATGAATTTTATATAAAAAAAGAGTGCCACATAAATCATGTAGCACTCCGACTATTATAGTTTATAACTTTATTCCTCTCTTCCGTGACAGTTCTTGTATTTCTTGCCGCTGCCACATGGACAAGGGTCGTTTCTTCCGACTTTCTTCTCAACATGAACTGGCTGTGTCACCTGACGTTCTTGTGTGTTGCTGTTAGCTTGTGACAGCAAGTCGTTACGTTGTTCTTTCAACTTGCTTCTGTCGATAGCTCTGGCTCGTTGTTCCTTGACTTGACTTCCGTCTTGCATAGGAACGTTGGCGCGCATCAAGAATGAGATAACGTCAGTGTTGATTTTTTGGATCATTTGCTTGAACAAGTTGAATGACTCGAACTTATAAATCAAGAGAGGATCCTTTTGTTCATAATGTGCGTTTTGTACTGAGTGTTTCAACTCATCCAATTCGCGTAAGTGTTCTTTCCACGACTCGTCGATGATACCTAATGTGATGAATTTCTCTACTGCCAAAGAAATTTCCTTAGCTCCGTTTTCAACGGCTTTCTTAAGGTTGACAACGACGTTCATGCTCTTCTTGCCATCTGTGAATGGGATGAGGATGTTTTCGTATTGTGTGTTCTTATGAACGTTTTCTATTACTGGCAATGTCTTTTCACCGATGATACGTGTCTTGTTGTTGTATACTTCAAGAGCCTTGTCGAATAATCTGTCGGCGAGGACATCTAACTTGGCGCGTTTGAATTCGTCTTCTTCAAAAGGAAGGTCGATGCCCATTGTTGAAAGCACTTCTAACTTCAATCCTTCGTAGTCGTTGACTTCATGGAATCTTTCTATCAATGATTCGCCGAGGTCATACATCATATTATTAATGTCGATTGAAAGGCGTTCTCCGAATAAGGCGTGGCGTCTCTTTTCATAGATGGCCTCACGTTGTGAGTTCATGACATCGTCGTATTCAAGGAGGTGCTTACGTGTTCCGAAGTGGTTTTCTTCTACTTTCTTCTGTGCCTTCTCGATTTGTTTTGTAATCATGGAGTGTTGGATCACTTCGCCTTCCTGGAGACCTAGTCTGTCCATGAGAGGAGCGATTCTGTCAGAACCGAACATACGCATGAGGTCGTCTTCGAGAGATACGAAGAACTGTGAGCTACCGTTGTCACCTTGACGGCCTGAACGGCCGCGTAACTGACGGTCGACGCGGCGTGACTCGTGACGCTCTGTACCGATGATGGCGAGACCGCCGGCTTCTTTTACGCCAGGTCCCAACTTGATGTCGGTACCACGACCAGCCATGTTAGTAGCGATAGTAACTGTTCCAGCCTGACCAGCGTCCTTGACGATTTGAGCTTCCTTGGCGTGTAACTTAGCATTCAAGACGTTATGCTTGATACCTCTACGTGTCAATAATTTTGAGAGAAGCTCTGATACTTCGACAGATGTTGTACCAACGAGAACAGGACGTCCTTCGTTGACGAATTCTTGGATCTTGTCGATGACAGCATTGTATTTCTCACGCTTTGTCTTATAAATCAAGTCCTCAGCGTCGATACGAGCGATAGGCTTGTTTGTTGGAATTACGACAACGTCTAACTTGTAGATATCCCAGAACTCGCCAGCTTCTGTCTCAGCTGTACCTGTCATACCAGCAAGCTTGTGGTACATACGGAAGTAGTTCTGTAATGTGATTGTTGCGTAAGTCTGTGTCGCTGCTTCAACATGAACGTTTTCCTTGGCTTCAACGGCTTGGTGCAAACCATCCGACCAACGACGGCCTTCCATGATACGGCCTGTCTGTTCGTCAACGATTTTGATCTTGTTGTCCATGATGACGTAATCGACGTCTTTTTCGAACAAGGTGTAAGCTTTAAGAAGCTGTTGTACTGTATGTAAACGTTCTGATTTTTCTGAGAAGTTGCGGAGTAACTCTGACTTCTTCATCACTTTTTCGTCATCTGAGAGTCCGCTGCGTTCGAGTTCGGCTATCTCGCTGCCTACGTCAGGCAAGATGAAGAATGAAGAGTCGTTATATGCTTTTGTGAGTTCGTCGATACCTTTTTCTGTGAGGTCAACGCTATGTAATTTTTCATCGATTACGAAATAGAGTTCATCGTCGATGATGTGCATGTTCTTTTGTTGTTCTTGGAGATAGAAACCTTCTGTCTTTTGCATGAGCGCCTTCATACCTTCTTCGCTCAAGAACTTGATCAAGGCGTTGTTTTTAGGAAGACCTCTGAAAGCACGGAAGAGTTGGTTTGCACCGTGGTTCTTCTGTTCTTGTGTTGCGTTAGGGTCTGTTAATATTTTTTTAGCTTCTGCAAGACATAATGTCACGAGGCGTGTCTGTGCTTCATAGAGTTTTACGACGTCAGCTTTCAAGATGTCGAATTCTTGATGGTCGCCGCGTGGAGTAGGACCGGAAATGATCAAAGGTGTACGTGCATCGTCGATCAAAACAGAGTCGACCTCGTCGACGATAGCGAAGTGGTGTCTGCGTTGAACGAGTTCTTCTGGATTACCTGTCATGTTATCACGGAGGTAGTCGAAACCGAATTCGTTGTTTGTACCGTATGTGATATCTGCGAGGTAAGCGTTGCGACGTGCTTGTGAGTTAGGTTCGTGCTTGTCGATGCAGTCAACTGTCAAGCCGAGGAATTCATAAATTGTTCCCATCCACTCGGAGTCACGTTTTGCGAGGTAGTCGTTGACAGTAACGACGTGAACGCCACGACCTGCGAGAGCGTTGAGATATACAGGGAATGTAGCGACTAATGTCTTACCTTCACCGGTTGCCATCTCAGCGATCTTGCCTTGGTGCAAGACTGTACCGCCAAGAATCTGTACGTTATAAGGAACCATGTCCCAGGTGACGGTGTTGCCACCTGCAATCCAGCTGTTGTCATAATAGACTTTGTCGCCTTCAATGTTGATATGATCGAATTTTGCTGCAAGTTCGCGGTCTAAGTCGGTTGCTGTGGCTTCAACGACTTCGTTTTCCTTGAAACGTTTGGCTGTTTCTTTCAAGACTGCAAAAGCCTCAGGCATGATGTTGTTGAGCGCTTCTTCAATCTTGTCTAACTGTTGTTTCTCTAACTTGTCGACTTGCTCGAAAATCTCGTTTTTCTCTTCAAGGTCAAGGTCTTCTGTTTCGGCTTTTAGTTTCAACTCTTTGATACGAGCTTCATCTTCTGCGATGTAGTTGTTTACGTATTCTTTAAACTCAACTGTTTTATGACGAAGAGCATCAATATCTAAAGTCTTAATAGTCTCGTAAGCTGCTAATGTTTTGTCCAAAATCGGCTGCAAGGCTTTATTGTCACGCATTGCTTTATTGCCGAATAACTTAGTGAAAAATCCCATATATGTTTAAATTTTAAAATTCTAAAACACTAGAACTCTAGAATTTTAAAGTTCTAGAATTCTAAAATTTGATTTATCAAATGTTGTGCAAAAATAACTATTTTTTTATTTATTTTTATAATAATTATGTAATCTCCTGACATGGAAATCAAGATATTGATCTGGACTTGGCGCTGGAGCCATGCCAATCTTGTTATTTTTGCCTAAAATGAAGTAGTCGGGGAATGTCCTTATCTGATATTTTTCGAGGAGAAGGATGTCATTGCCAAGGTTGAGCAAATCCCATTTATATCCATTGTTATCAAATAGTTGCCTGAAATCTTCAAAGCATTCTTTTGTTGCAATGGTGACAATCTGAATGGTGTCGTTCCATTGCTGTGAAAAATCTTTTAACGTATTGAACTGATGGTCTGTCATTGCAGATACCTGATTCACAAATTGAAGCAGAACCATATTGTCTTTGTAATCTGATGATTTCACGGTCTTGCCATCCTTGTCTTGCAATGAAAATTCAGGAGCGTCTGTGTTGAAAGACAATCTGTTGATTTGTTTTAATACGTCATTGACTACGAACTTATTTCTAGGGTTTTTGGCATTTTGAGCGATGCTGTTCAAATGTTTGACGACTTGTGCTTTGTCGTCAGGAATTTCGTAATACCATCTTTTAAGTTCCCAGGCGATAATAATTTCTGCCAGATTTGGATTTTCTGCCAAAAAGACATCATTTCCCTTAATATATTTTAAGAAAGTGTCATGGTCAGAATAGAGTTGGTATCTTAATTCGGAAGGGTTGAATTGAATGGATGATAGATAGTTTGTAAAAACTTCCTGGAATAAATTCATATAAGCTGGTTGAGAATAAAGAATATCCTGTTTGTTGAAATGTTGATTGATAACTTTTTTGCCGTTATCGTTATTCACAACCATCTGCATTGCCGCTTTACGATAACGCAAGTTGTCTTTGACGAAATCCGATTTTAATTCGCCTAGATTTCTTGCTATCTCTGCATCAAGGCTGTCCAAAAGTGAAATCTTGCGAGCTCTATATAACTGATTGAAATTGTCTAACAGAAAATCATCGATAATCATTTCAGACATAGAATATTGATAATAAAGATCATTGTCGTCTGACTTGATTATTTTTAAGGTCGGAGACTGTCGCTCGAAATATGAGACATTGTTGTCTTGTTCTGGGATGATTATCTCGACTTCATACGTTGAATTTGGTCTTAATAAAATATCTACACGGTCGAGGTCTATGGCTATCTGCGCTAATTTTATCTCGTCAATGTTAGCTTCGATGCTGAAGTTTCCGTCTTTGTCAGATTGCGTTTCATAAATTGTAGTCTGCTCAAAAGTCAGCATGTCGTTGAAAGTCATAAGGCGGACTAAAGACTCTGACTTGTGGATTTTTCCTGTTATTTTTATGTTTTGAGAAAATATGTCATTGTTACAAAACAGTAAAATCAATGATATAAATAAGATGCTTTTTTTCATGCCTTCCTAAACTTATCTACTTGTTGTCTTGTTGACTTATTGATTTCCATACCGCTTCAGGTACGAATTCGTCAACTGTATAGTTGTGTTTCAGCAAATCTCTTACCACTGTTGACGACACACAACGTAATGACGGAGCTGTCATGAAAAATATTGTCTCAATGTCAGGATTTATTTTTTTGTTGGCTTCGGCTATGGTGCTTTCATATTCAAGGTCCATGCTTCCACGCAAGCCTCTGATGATGAAGTTGGCGCCGTTTTCTTTACAGAAGTCGACGGTAAGTCCTTCGTAATGTGTTACCTTTACCTTAGGATAATCGGCGAAGGTGTCTTTGATCCATTGCAGACGTTGCTCCAATGAGAATGAATATTTCTTCATTATGTTAACGCCGATGGCAACGATTATTTCATCGAAAAGAGGCAAGGCTCTTAATATTATATCTTCATGTCCTTTTGTTATAGGGTCGAAAGAACCCGAGAAAACAGCTTTTTTCATAATTCATTTTTTAAGTCAACAGACAACGGTCAACGGACAACAGTCATCTTCCATATTTATTAACTCCTAACTCCTAATTATATCTAAAATATCTTCCTCCAATGCCAATCGAATGGAAGGGTAGGTGTTTTCTAAAAAATCATTAACATTATCTTTATTTATAAGAAACACTTTTGAGATGCCTTCTTCTTCTTGAGGCTTTGGCTTGAACTCGTCGTCAGATTTCATCAAGAACCATGATGTCTTCTTAAGAGTCCATTGGTTGTTAAGAAGATAGCAGTGATGAGACGATGGCAATTGCTTTATTATCGACAGGTTTTTGATTGCAGTCTCTTCTTCCACTTCGCGCATTGCTGCGATGTCTGTTGGTTCGTTTTTTTCAATATGACCTTTAGGCAAATCGACTCTTCCGTTCCTTTCTATCGCAACGATAGACTTATTAATAAGGACTAAGCCTCCGGCTGCAGGAGCAAATTTGAATATTTCCTTTAAAACGGATGCTAAAATATCATTGTCAACATCGTCTAGATAGAGATTTTCTTCGCTGTTTTCCAGCCAATTTTTTATTTTATCTAACGTATTCTCAAACAGTTGAGATGACAGTTTGCTTTTGTCGATATCGGCATCCAAAAAATGTTCAAAAAAATTTCTGCAGACAAGCATCTTATTATTGCAAAAAAGTCTATACATTTGCCAAAAAATTTAAAGGTTAATTTTATGAACGAACAAGAAACATCAATGGCACTTGCCAGTTTCCTTTTGCAAA
>JAZKYG010000134.1:0-4991 GCA_045612025.1 Bacteroidales bacterium | reverse complement strand
TTAGGATTCAGCTGGTTCATCATCTCGTCAAGGTTTTGGTTGAGATAATATACCTTGCCTGAAAAAGTGACTGCCTTGATGAGTTTAAGGTCTATGTATATGTAAGCTATGTCTTTCGCTGCAAGAGGAACCAGCTTGTCGCGTTCTGGAACAAGGAAATGCTCCTTATAATTGTTGAGGTTTCCTGACTCTGTCAAAAAACGACTTATAAGTGTCTTGTAATCCACTTCTTGTCTCTCGCCTTTGAGGTTCTTGTATTTGTTCAAGGCTCTTTGCAGGTCGTCTTTGTTAATAGGTTTTAATAGATAGTCAATACTGTTGACTTCAAAAGCCTTCAAGGCATATTCGTCGTAAGCAGTGGTGAAGACTATTGGACATTTGACTTCTGTCTTTTCAAATATGGAGAATGAAGAACCGTCGGCAAGATGTATATCGACGAATAAGATATCGGGATGCTGGTTGATGCTGAGCCATTCCACGCTGTCTTCAACGGTCTGAAGTATGGTCACGACTTCAATGTTCTCGTCTAGCTGGCAGATGAGGTTTTTTAATAAATCGGCAGCAATCTTTTCGTCTTCTATGATAACGGCTTTCATTTCTTGATAAAAATTTAGTTAATTTTATTTAACTTAAGAGCTACGCAAAAATCGACATTATTATTGGAAATTTCAATATCTGTATTCCATTTTAATCTGTAACGTTCCGATAGGTTGGCAAGTCCGATGCCATTGCCAGAACTCTTGTCTATCTTAGGCTGTATCTTGTTACAAATAATGAGCTTACGCTTTTCCAAGTCTGAAGTGATGTTTATCGTAAGCGGCTGCTTGTCGCTGATGACATTATGTTTTATTGCATTTTCAATAAGCACCTGCAGACTTAAAGGAATTATTTCATCATTAAGCAGAGTCTCGTTTATATCAAAATTGATTTTAAGATTTTCACCATAACGTATCTCCATTAAATTACAGAACGAATTAGCAAGACGTATCTCTTCTTCTAATGTCACGACTTCTTGGTTCTGCAATGAATATCTCAATACCTTAGATAATTCCTGGACATAGTCTTTCGCCTTTTCCTTGTCAATGTCGATCAATGACTGCAGAGTGTTAAGCGAATTGAACAAGAAATGAGGGTTCATCTGATTCTTCAATACGTCGTAGCGTGTCATCAGATTTTCTGCTATGAGAGTCTCGTTTTCGATGGCTATCTTACGGCTTTTGTAATTGGAAACTAGAAGCTGCCACGACAGGACCACTACTATCATAACAAAGAAGTCGCGCATCAAGGCGTTGGTGTAGATATGTACTTTCCCGCTGAGAGGCGGCTGGTGGTCTGTATGTCCTAAGATATAAGGGTGTAATGAAGTGAAGATAAAACTCATTATTATTGTGAGTAAAACAGCTCCGACAATCATAAGCAGCATCCTGATAGTGTTGTTGCTCTTGATTTTTTTTTGAATGTACATATTATACATATAAAGCACGAAGGCGACTATGAATGTAGACGCGATGTTGAGCAGGAATCCGTCTAGATGAAATGGCGGCCTTTGCGTTCCCATCTGCTGGAAGATGATGCCGTCACCGAACCAGAACGAGAGGAACATAGCGACATGAAGGAAGATACTTATCGCGAGCGACAGTGCCACGATGAATTTTACGTTAGGATAATCTCTTATATCTTTTTTCATCATTCGTATCTTAATGCGTTAATAGGGTCTAATGAAGCTGCTTTCTTGGCTGGATACCATCCGAAGAATATTCCTGTCGCGGCGCATACCACGAACGAGAGTATCACGGCGGAGGTGCTGACGATATAAGGCATGCCTTGTATTACTGCCAAGGCGTACGATAATAGCAGTCCGAGTACTATTCCGATGAGTCCGCCGATGAGACTTAATATCACGCTTTCGCAGAGGAACTGTAACAGGATGCTGCTGTTATGAGCACCGATAGACATTCTCAGACCTATTTCTTTAGTACGTTCCGTTACGGTGACGTACATGATGTTCATGATGCCGATGCCGCCAACTATCAAGGAGATAGCTGCGATGGCAGTGAGTAATGTCGTCATCATTCCGCTTATCGATGACATCATCTCGAGCATCTCTGCCTGTGTCCTGACTTCAAAGTCATCGGCTGCGCCGTCTTTTATCTTATGAGCTCCGCGAAGCAGCACTTCAATCTCTTCTACGGCTTTGTCAGCTACGTCTTCTGATATGGCCGAACCCATTATCATGTGGACGAAGTCGATGCCGAGGATACGTTTCTGCACTGTGGTGTATGGCATTATCAAGATGTCGTCTTGGTCGTCACCCATCTGGTTCTCGCCCTTAGGCTTCAGGGTGCCTATGACTTTTACAGGCATATTGCCGACACGTATCGTCTTGCCGATAGGGTCGACATTTTCGTCGAAGAGTTCCTCAACGATGGTGTGGCCAATGAGCGCTACCTTGGCATATTTCTTAATGTCGTCGTCGGTGAAGTTGGATCCGGTGGCGAGTTCGAACTTACGTATTCCCATGAGCTCGGTGTTGCCTCCCATGACGCTGCCCGACCAGTTGTAGTTGCCGTTGATTATCTGCGAACTGGCATTGAATACTGGACTCACCGCTGAGAGGTATTTGCAGTTGTCAGCAAGAAGGTCGACGTCTTTGACTTTGAGCGACTGCACATTGTCACGGCCTTTAGAGACGCCGCGTTCACGCATCCTGGCTCTCTGTACCATGATGAGGTTGGTTCCCATCTGAGAGACCTGGTTGTTGATGCTCGCTTGGGAACTCTCGCCCACACCGACCATAGTGATGACGGAAGAGATGCCTATCACGATGCCAAGCATGGTGAGGAACGCACGCATCTTGTTTCGCATCAGTGATTTATAAGCTATTTTTATTAAGTTGAAAATATTCATGTTTTTTATTTGTTGAGACATATCAATGTTTCCTGCATATCAACAAACATTGATGCGTCTTATAATATTTCTAAGTTTTTGAGTTTCTGTATTTCTGACATTGCAGAAAGTGCTTCGTTCTTGTTGTCGCTGATGATATGTCCGTCGCGAAGTGTGATGATACGCGAGGTGAACATCGCGATGTCGGTCTCGTGTGTCACGAAGGCTATCGTCTTGCCTTTCTCGTTAAGTTCTTGGAACAGACTCATTATCTCGTAAGATGTCTTGGTGTCGAGGTTGCCTGTCGCTTCGTCGGCGAGTATTATCACAGGGTCGTTGACGATGGCGCGCGCTATCGCCACACGTTGCTGCTGCCCGCCGGAGAGCTGGTTAGGGGTGTGCGACATTCTGTCGGCGAGTCCTACCATCTCGAGGGCGTGCATGGCACGTTCGTGACGTTCGCGAGAAGAGACGCTGTTGTTGTATATGAGAGGCAACTCCACGTTCTCAAGAGCTGTCGTCCTTGCCAAGAGGTTATACGACTGAAACACGAAGCCTATCTTACGGTTTCTGATGTCAGCGAGTTCGTTCTTGCTGCGTTCTCTTACCGAGACGCCGTCGATGAGATATTCTCCAGATGTGGGAGTGTCGAGACAACCTAAGATGTTGAGCATTGTCGACTTGCCGCTTCCGCTGGAACCCATGATGCTCACGAACTCTCCCTTGTTGATGGAGAAGCTGACGCCTTTCAGTGCATGGACCTGCTCGACGCCCACCTGAAAGACGCGCTTCAAATTGTTTATTTCTAATATAGCTTGACTCATGATGACTTATCTTTTAGGAGTAGTACGGCCGTTGTTGTTAGGGTTGGCTCCACGGCCTGCACCTGGAGGTGGTCCTGGCATAAATGGGTTGTTGCCCATCTTCTGCATATTGGCATTGGCCTTAACATCTACATAATTGGCTGAGAGTACGACAGAGTCGCCTTGTGCGAGTCCGTGTTCTACTATGCGATATACGCCATCGCTCATGCCTGTCTTGATAGGGCGTGGCATCATCTTGCCATCGACTTTAACCCATACCATCTCCATTTCTTTGAAGTCAGGTCTTTCGCCTGGGAAACCGCCTTTGAAATCTGGGGCAGGACCATCAAAAGGAGGACGTCCGTTGAAGTCAGGTCTTGGACCGCCAGGCATTCCTTGTGGTGGCATTCCACCTTGTGGGAAATCAGGACGTTTGCTCTTAGACTGTGGTTTTGGGAAATCGCCTTCGAACTGAGCTGCCATCTCTTTCATGACTTCTTCAGATGGAACGAAACTCAATGCTTCAGATGGTACTGCAAGTCCGGTCTCTTCTTCAGTGACGATAGTGACGCTGGCTGTCATGCCGGGTAAGAGCTTCAGTTCTGGATTGTGAGCTGTGATGATGACAGTATATGTCACAACGTTATTAGTTGTTGTAGGTTGAAGTCTTATCTGTTGTACCTCGCCATAGAAGGTGTCGTCGACATACGCATCAACGGAGAATGTCACTCTTTGACCTACTACGACCTGTCCTATGTCGGCTTCATCGATGTTGGCTTCTACTTTCATCTGTGTCAAGTCGTTGGCGATGGTGAAGAGGGTAGGAGTGCTGTATGAAGCAGCGACAGTCTGTCCTACTTCCACCTCACGTGAAAGCACCACACCGTCGATAGGTGAATATATCTCAGCATAACCGAGGTTGACCTTGGCTTTGTCTAAATTAGACTGTGCATTCTGCAGTGATGTCTCTGCCTTGACCAAAGAGTTGCGCGACTCGTCATAAGCTATCTGTGTAGCGGCATTGGCTTCGTAGAGTTGCTTGGTTCTCTCAAAGCTTGTCTTGGAATATTCGAGTTCGCTCTCGGCGCTGCGTACGCTGGCCTCGGCCTGACGAAGGTTTTCTAACAGATTGGATTTGTCTAACTCGGCGAGAAGCTGTCCTTTCTTGACGACAGAGTTGTAGTCGACGAAAATCTTGTCAATCTCGCCTGAGACCTGTGTTCCTACTTCAACCTGTTCCAAAGGCTGGATAGTTCCTGTCGCAGTGACAGTATTTTCAATAGTATAGTCGTCAACGACATA
>JAZKYG010000133.1:0-7127 GCA_045612025.1 Bacteroidales bacterium | reverse complement strand
GTTAAAAAATTGAAGGCCTTCATTTATTTTTATTTTTAATGTTTAACAATAACGACGTTTTTACTAATTTTGGTGCGACAAAGATAACGATTTTAATTTTTTTATCGAAATAATATTATGAGAAAGATTGCAATTATTTGTGGAGGTTACTCCGGTGAATACGAAATTTCAATAAACAGTGCCAAAGTAGTCAAAAAGAACTTAGACTCAACAGTTTACGATTCATACGTCATCGTAATTAAGAAAGGTGAATGGTATTGTCTGACCGATGACGACAAGCATATTCCTGTCGACAAAAACGATTTCTCAATAAATATTGACGGTAACAAAATAACTTTCGATGCTGTCTTCAATGCAGTTCACGGCATCCCAGGTGAAAACGGTGAGATTTTAGGCTATTTTGAAATGTTAAATATACCTTACACTTCTTCCAATTTCACAACTTGCGCAGTGACTTTCAACAAAGACTTGACCAAGCATCTAGCAGCGACTTATGGCGCTACAGTCTCACCTTCCATCACGATAAACAAAGGTGAAACCATAGATAAAGACGAAATCATCGAGGAACTTGGATTACCATTATTCATAAAGCCAACATGCAACGGTTCAAGTGTAGGCGTAAGTAAAGTCAACACAGAAGAAGACTTCGACAAGGCTGTCGAGACAGCATTCAGCGCCGGCAACCAAATCATGTTCGAGAAGTTCGTTAAAGGACGTGAATTGGCATGCAGCGTCATTGAACATAAAGGAAAGATGATGGTTTTACCTCTGACAGAGATTGTAAGTAAAAACGAGTTCTTTGATTATGAAGCAAAATATACAAACGGCAAATCTGATGAGATAACACCTGCCGCCTTGGATGAATTAGAAGAGATTGAAGTAAAAGCCACATCAGCGATGCTTTACGAAAGATTCGGCTGCAAAGGATTCGCCCGCTTCGACTACATCATCAACGAAGAAGGTTTGTTTTTCATAGAAGTCAACATTGTGCCAGGCATGTCAGAAGCCAGCATCATGCCGAAACAAGCTGCAGAAATGGGCATCCCATTAAGCAGACTCTTCGGAATGACACTTGAGAACATTTTATAGGATTTGAGGAACTGTGGATATGAGGATCTAAGGCTGTTATGTCACCGGACTTGTCGAAGTGACAATTTTTAACTATAAATATTTTGTAAATTGAACAAGATTAAAGATTTCATAAAACCAATTGCCGGAATATTGGCTTTAGCGGCATTGATATATTTCTTTCCGGACATATTCTTGTATTTCGCCATTGCCGTTATTCTGTCAATGTTAGGTCGCCCTTTATGCGAACTTCTTAAGAAATTCCACATCAAGAAATTCCATTTGGGCGATGCAGTATCTGCCGTAATCACTATGGTTACAATATTCTTGTTTTTCTCTCTTATATTCTTATTCATCATCCCTTTAGTCAATAAAGAACTGTCAATATTATCCAATATCGACACTCAAGCAATTGTTGACTATTTTGAGAAACCTTTTGAAAAACTTTACAATTTCCTCATCCAATATAACATCATACGACCAGAGGAAGACATCCTTAAAATTATAGAGACTAAACTTTATTCTATCGTCAATTGGGATAATTTCAGCAGCATATTGGGCAGTCTCGTCTCAAAGACAAGCTCATTATTTGTAGGCATTTTCTCCACTGTGTTCTTGACATTTTTCCTGTTACGCGACCCTGACATCGTCCATAACATCTTCATGGCCGTCACTCCCGACAATCAGACCATCCGTATGAAGACCATCCTCAGCGACTCTAGAATCATGCTTACACGATACATGTTTGGGCTTATTTCTGAAGTGCTTTGCATGATGATATTGATCTTCATCGGACTATCAATATTCGGCATTAAGAACGCCTTGATTATAGCAGTTATGGGCGGTCTTATGAATATCATTCCTTACCTCGGTCCTTTGATGGGATGCGCTCTTGGTGTCGTCATCGGAATCATCTCCAACTTAGGTATAGGAAGCTACGCCTTAATATTGCCTCACTCCTTAGAAATCATTGGCGTGTTCGTAGGAGCAAATCTCATCGACAACTTTGTATTGCAGCCAACAATCTATTCCAAGAGCGTCTTTGCTCATCCGATAGAGATATTCTTAGTCATTCTGATGGCTGGCAATGTAGGCGGTGTCGTCGGAATGATAATCGCGATTCCTTCATACACACTTATCAGAATCGTTGCGAAACAACTGCTAAGCGAATTCAAATTCATTGAATTGCTAACGAAAAATCTTGAAGTAAAGAGTCGGAAAGACTGATTATATATAAGCAATCTATAACAAAATAGCACTTTTTCTATTCAACTAGGAAAAGTGCTATTTGTTTACTGCCAAACGCTCCTACGACGAGCGTGTTGTCTATGTCGGTGCTACGGCTGGCGCCAGTGATGATTGTCATCCCCGCAGGCTGATTCTCATCATATTTATCTTTCATCAAGGCGAAAGCGTCTTTCATCTTAGCCACAAATTGTGAAGGTCTCGCAAATATCAAAAGTGTGTCAGCACAAGAATATGCTGCTCTTGATCCTGCTGTAGCCTCAGACACCACAATGCTGCCCGTCTGTGCTATCAGACATTCACAATCTATTATGCTGACATTCTTCTTACGTTCCTGATTATTGTAATCATCTTGGAAAGTAATGTCGGTATCAGCAAATATCTCTTTTATTACAGGACTTGTAGTAAGCAATGGATCCCAGCCGTTTTCAACTACGAACTGCTGCATCGCCTCTTTGAAGTGAGCAAGTTCTTCGAAATACATAAAGATTCCGCCGTTTTCCTTGAAGCGTTCTATGAAGGTAAATTCGTTGCCGTCTTCTTCCTTGAAAGGAATCCAAGTGTCATCTTGAAGATTGATATCTGAGAAATGCTTCTCATCCTTCTCCAAGATGGCACTTCTGACCTTGGCTAGAATCTGCTCCTTGTTGGTACAATCTTTATTATATCCGAAAGGAAAATTCATTGCTTATCAATTTTGACTTTCTTCTGTGTTAATATTTTTTGCGTCTTCTTCTGACACATTGTCATTGCTGTCATTGACATCATTAGTTGTGTCAGTTTGTGACTGTTGTCCGTTGCCTGTTGTCTGTTGACTATCTTTTGGAAATTCTATTTCTTCTTTAACCCAAGGACGTTTGCCGAATATCATTTCGAGGTCATCGCCGAAGACCACTTCCTTGTCAATGAGTTTATTAGCAAGCTGTGTCAAACCATCCAAGTTGTCACCTAATATTCTAAGAGCTTCTTGATAAGCACTTTCTATGAGTTTGCTTACTTGCTCATCGATGACTTCCGCTGTCTTCTCACTGAATGGTTTTGTCAAGGCATAATCCTGCTGACCTGTTGAGTCATAATAGCTTCTGTTACCGATTCTCTCGTCAAGGCCGTAATAAGCGACCATTGCTGTTGCTTGTTTTGTAACCTTTTCAAGGTCGCTGAGAGCACCTGTCGAGATATGACCGAACACCAATTGTTCTGCGGCACGTCCGCCTAATGTTGCGATCATCTCATGATACATCTGTTCTTTTGTAGTGATTTGACGTTCATTAGGAAGATACCATGCTGCACCGAGAGCTTTGCCACGTGGCACTATCGTGACTTTCACGAGAGGATGAGCGAATTCCAAGAGCCAGCTTGTTGTTGCGTGACCTGCTTCATGGAAAGCGATGACTTTCTTCTCTGAGTCTGTTATGACTTTATTTTTCTTTTCCAACCCGCCTACGATACGGTCGATAGCATCAAGGAAGTCTTGTTTTTCAATAGATTCCTTATTACGACGTGCTGCCATGAGAGCAGCTTCATTACATACGTTAGCGATGTCAGCACCTGAGAACCCTGGAGTTTGCTTTGCCAAGAATTCAACATTCACATCATCAGCTAATTTAAGCTTACGCATGTGAACCTCGAATATCTCCTTACGACCGATGAGGTCTGGGAGTTCAACGTATATCTGGCGGTCAAAACGACCAGCACGCATAAGAGCCTTGTCGAGGATATCAGCGCGGTTTGTAGCAGCTATGACAATAACGCCTGAGTTTGTACCAAAACCGTCCATCTCTGTAAGAAGTTGGTTAAGAGTACTTTCTCTTTCATCATTACCGCCACTCATCGGACTCTTGCTACGAGCACGACCTATATCATCAATCTCATCAATAAATATGATACTTGGCGATTTTTCTTTAGCCTGTTTGAATAAATCTCTAACTCTTGAAGCACCAACGCCTACAAACATCTCAACGAAGTCGGAACCTGAGATGCTGAAGAAAGGAACGCCAGCTTCGCCTGCTACTGATTTGGCCAATAATGTCTTACCTGTACCAGGAGGGCCTACCAACAAAACGCCTTTAGGAATTTTACCACCTAATCTTGTATATTTTTTAGGATTCTTCAAAAAGTCAACGACTTCAACTACTTCTTCCTTTGCCTCTTCCAATCCTGCTACGTCTTTAAAAGTGACTTTTACATCAGAAGTATTGTCATAAAGTTTGGCTTGTGATTTACCGATATTGAATATCTGACCTCCTCCGCCAGGACCGTTACCACGTCCCATCATCCTGATTATCAAAAACCAGAAACCTAGAATCAGCACTATTGGCAATATCCAGGAAATGATTTCCGATCCCCAGTTATGACGTTTCACGACATGAGGATATATTGGATTCTCAAATCCCTCCTGAGCGTCTTCGATGTCTTGTTCAAAACGCTCAACCGAAGCTATACGGAGAGTGTAGCTTGGAGAGAGACTGAAACTGTTTGACTTGTCGTTTGGGAAATACTTATGCAGACCATCTTCGTTAAGATATATCTCTGCTATCTCCCCATTGACTAAATCTATCTTTTCTACGTCTTTGTCACGAAGCAAGGTAATGAGCTTGCCTTTGTCTATTTCTTCTGCAGTCTTAGGTCCTCCGAAAATTGTGGAACCTATAAAGATAACTGCCAGGATTCCATAAATCCAAAGAAAATTAAATTTCTTTTTTGGTGTGTTGTTTTTGTTGTTGTTTGAAAAATTTCCTGTCGAATTGTTATTCTCCATTGGTTTAGTTGTTTTTTAATGCGTTAAAATTAATCTTCGTATGAAGTTCTTTCCGCGTCAGCCCACAAAGCTTCTAATTTGTAGAATTCGCGTTTTGGCTCCAAGAAGACATGAACTACTACATCGATGTAGTCTATCAAAATCCATTCCGCATTTTCAAAACCTTCGTAGTGATATGGTTTCACAGAATGATTGTCGCGAAGGTCGTCGATAATCTTATCAGCGATAGCTGAAACCTGTGTCTTTGATTGTGCATGACAAATAACAAAGTAATCTGTCACAGATGAATATATGTCTCTTAAATCTAATGAAACAACGTCTTTTGCTTTAAGTTCTTGCATAGCTTCAACAACAGCTGCAACTACATTTTCAGGATTCTCTGACTCGTGTCTTACTCTCATGATTCTTAATAAATTTAATTTGTGCAAAGATAATAAAAAAGACAACAAGTCAACAAGACAATAAGACAATAAGTTTTATTAAAAATTAAGAATTTTAGAAAATTTTGAAGTTCTAAGTTTTTGAGTTTTTGAGTTTTTAAAAAGTGTATCTTTGCCTCATGAAAATAACCCATTTTAAAACATTAGAATCAACGAATCAATATCTTCAGAATCTTCTTAACGAAGGCATTGACATCATTGACAACATTGTCGTTACTGATTATCAGACTTCAGGCAAAGGACAAGGCAAAAATGTGTGGGAAAGTGAAGATGGAAAAAATCTGCTTTTCAGCATAGCTCTTGATATGAGTTTCCTTAAAGCCGAAAACCAATTCATTCTGACACAGATTGTTTCCGTAACGATAATCAATGTTTTGAAAAAATATCTTCCAGAAGAATCACTGTCCATCAAGTGGCCTAACGACATTTATTTCAACGACAAGAAAATCGCTGGCATCTTGATAAAAAACGAAATCAAGGGAATGATGATGGGGACTTCAATAATTGGAATTGGTCTGAATGTAAATCAAACATCATTTGACAAAAATCTCCCCAACCCTATCTCAATGAAAATGATAACGGGATATGATTTTGATTTAGAAACAATATTGAATAATATATGCCTTGAGCTACGAACCTTGAGTCTTGAGCTTAAAACAGATGCTCACAGTTCACAGCTCACAGCCCACAGCTACATAAAACATCTATACCGCTACAACCAGTGGGCATCTTTCGAACACGAAGGTCAAGTTAAGGAAATGATGATTACTGGTTACGACCGATTCGGACGTCTCATATTAAAAGAAAAAGACGACCGTGAAGTCGTTTGTGATCTGAAAGAAATTGCTTTTGTTTAAAACCAAAAAAAACAAAATCTCAGAAACTTAGAAAAATTCTGAGATTCTGAGATTCTGAAATTCTTAATTTCTAATAAAGATTACATTCTTGCGTCGCTCCAAGCCTGTGGATTTGATTTCCATTCTAACAATGAAGCCAAGTCATCTTCTCTAATGTAACTTTCTTCAGCTGCCTTTTGAATCAAAGCGTTGTAGTTTGTCAATGTGAACAATTCGCATTTGTTGTTCTTGAAGTTTTCAGCTGCCACTTCCATACCGTAAGTGAAGATAGCGAGCATACCTTTAACGACAGCGCCTTTTTCACGCAAAGCTTCAACAGCATTCAAGCTTGACTTACCTGTAGAAACCAAGTCTTCGATAATAACTACAGATTGACCGCTATTGATGATACCTTCAATTTGATTGTTCATGCCGTGAGATTTCTTCTCTGAGCGTACATAAACGAAAGGCAATCCTAATTCTTGTGCTACTAATGCTCCTTGTGGGATACCACCTGTGGCAACACCTGCAATAACATCTGGTTTGCCAAACTTGTCTAAACACATTTTAACGAATCCTTCACGGATAAAAGTCCTTACTTGTGGGTATGACAATGTTACGCGATTATCACAGTAGATAGGACTTTTCAATCCTGATGCCCATGTAAAAGGATTTGCAGGATTCAATTTTATTGCTTTAATTTGCAAAAGGAAACTGGCAAGTGCCATTGATGTTTCTTGTTCGTTCATAAAATTAACCTTTAAATTTTTTGGCAAATGT
>JAZKYG010000132.1:0-13703 GCA_045612025.1 Bacteroidales bacterium | reverse complement strand
AGATAATGTATCCCATGGTCTCAAAGTCATTTCATAACTACCCAAACCGAGGTCTGTCTTTGTAAAAGTAATCATATTGCCAGGTTCGCCTTTGGCAATAATCTTACCGTTGTTAACCATTCTTATGTTATCCTTAAACTTCACCACTGTACCAGGCAAGATGGTAAGAGTTGTGCCTGCAGTAATACCAAATGTCTCTGTTACTATATAATGTACATCAGGATGCAGAGTCATATCTTCTGTGAGGAGACCTTTGAGTTCAACGCCGTTTTCCACTCTTATCTCAAACTCATATTCCATAACTTCTTCTGCATTAGGGCATGTAGCTTTAAGAACCAAACAGATATAACGTCCGTCAACAACATCATCAGATATCTTAATCTTAACAGGGTTAACAGCCTTGCTCTTTGCGTATGCGGAGAGATTATTTCCGAAGTCAATATTATCGTTTTCAATAAATTCAATAGTTCTGTCGTTTTCATATTCATCAAATTCCAACCAATATGTAATATTCTCAGCTGCGCCCCATGTCGTGCGTAATGTAGGATAGAAATACAATGTCTCTCCAGCGTCAGGGCGTCCGTCATCATCACCTTCTTCATCAGTAATCTGGTATGTCACCATCTGCAACTGAGCAGGTGCTGGGCCGGCTTCATAACAAGCCAGGAAGTCAACATGGTTTCCAGAGTAATTGATAAGGTCACCCCAGAGCATCTCCTGTGAAGGATAATCCTTGGCAGTCAAAAGAGCTGAGACACCACCTGCAACCAAAGGACAAGCCATTGATGTACCGTTGAAATATTTGTATTGTCCATTAGGCACTGTACTTATAATACTTGCACCAGGAGCCTGTAATTCATAGTTGTATAATTGCTCTTCGCTAAATGCAGAATAAGAAGGACCGTCGCAGTCGTAATTTGAGAAACAAGCACGATATCCGCAATCACCAGCATTTTTCTGTGTTGCCTCAACGCCAAGAACAAATGTAAATGCTGCAGGATAACAAGGCATATCTGTAATATAAGGACTTGCGCATAAAGCTCTATCGTCAATATTCAAGCCATCATTACCGGCAGAAGCAACGAGAACGCTATTTTGGTATGCCTGAGCTAATGCCTGTTCAAGGGCTATTGAGTAAGCGTATGTACCAATACTCATGCTAATGATGTCGGCTCCATTATTCTTTGCATAGCCGATACCTTCAATAAGAGTTGAGATAGCACCAGTGCCATTGCTTTGCATAACAGTAACAGGCATAATATAAGCGTTAGGGTTAGCACCAGCTATACCTTTGCCATTATTACCAACAGCTGCTGCAATACCAGCGCAGTGTGTACCGTGGCTGTTGTAGTCGCGTACGTCACCTGTCTTGTTAACGAAATCCCAGCCATGTATATCATCTTTAAAACCATTTCCATCATCATCATAGTTATTACCAATTTCATTAGGGTTAGTCCAGATGTTAGCTTCAAGGTCAGGGTGAGTGATATCAACACCTGTATCGAGAATAGCAATTATAGGACGTTCCTTTTCAGGAGTTTCATCAAGACCATCCTCATAAGCCCGCCAAAGACCATCAATGTTAGTAGCACCTATACCCCACTGCTGGCTATAATAAGGCTCTTTTCTATAAGTCTTATATCCAAAATACTTATAACCAGGATCTCTGGTTTCATCTCCCTCATAACTTGGTGTCTCAGTGTCTTGGAGACTTGGTGTCTCTACACCTAAAGCGTACATAATATAATTCGGCTCAGCAAACTCAACTTCTTCCATTCCATTGAAGGTGTCAATAAGTTCTTGAGTGAGAGCATGGATGTTATAGTCAGCATCCTGAGCTCTTGTTGCATCAGGTTCTACCTTCACCAAACAGAGACGGCTGAGGTCGCGTTCAACAACATCGGCACCATTATAGCTCTTTGAAGTACGAAACGTACGTTTCTTCTCATCGCTTGGGCAAAGCTGTTTGATAGAAGTAACATTAAACTTCTCAAATGCCTTATCGACGGAAGACATACCAGTGCTTTGGAGTTTGTTGCTTCTGTCGTACTCCAAATTGAAGGAACTCTTATCGGCAAACTTAACGATAATCTCACCTTCCACCGCATTGTGATGATTCATGAAGTCAATTTTTACAACTTCATCCTCATTGTTTCTATCCTGAGCGAAGCCACATAAAGCAGCAGCAAGGACAAACATTAAAGTAAGGAATGACTTTTTCATACGTCAATTATTTTAGTTATTTATTATTTTCTCAATATTTTCAATCAACTATTATCCTGCAGTTTCTTGTCTCATTATCAGCAAACACTCTTATAACATATACGCCAGAAGTAGTGATGCCATCTATTTCATCAACATTAAGGTATTCATACAATTTAACCCCGAAAGCATTGTAAACCTCTACTCTATCATATACAGTTCCCAGTTTGATAGCGGCATTTCTATCTGTAGGGTTAGGATAAACGCTAAAAGCTTTTACGAACTGCTCAACAACATTTTCTGTAGAGATAAAGTTGGCCACGAGATTTTTGTTCTCTGTTATGGTGAATAGGTATTGTAGGTCGGATGAGACTAATATGTCGTTTTCAGTCCAGTTAACGAATTTGTAATTTTCGTTTGGCGTTGCTGTAACAGTCACATTATCGCCATGAGTGTAATTGCCTGCGCCTAACACAACACCTGCGTTTTCAATATTGAGAGAAATCGTAACTTCATAAGTCAACAATTCAAAGTTGGCAACGAGGTTTCTGTCGGAAGTTATAGTAAATACATATTCCAATTCTTCTGAAACTATTTCATCGTTTTCTGTCCAGTTCAAGAATTTATAACCGAAGTTTGGTGTAATAGTCATTGTTACTTCATCGCCGTGAGTGTAATTGCCAGCGCCTGTCACAACACCTGCATCTTCTGGGTCAACGCTCACTGTCACGTCATAATCTGCCAGTTTAAAGTTTGCGACGAGATCTCTATCGCTTGTAATTATGAAAGTATATTCAGTTTCTGTGGAAACCACTTCTTCATTTTCGGTCCAGTTCAAGAAGACATAAGCCTCATTTGGTGTTACCGACACTGTCACTTCTTCGCCGTGAGTATAACTACCGGCGCCAAAGCCTTCGCCAGCGCCTTCAATATCCATTGTTATCGTAACGTCGTAAGTCAACAATTCAAAGTTAGCGAAGAGGTTTCTGTCTGAGGTGACAGTAAATGTGAATTCTAATTCTTCTGAGACAACTATGCCGTTTTCTGTCCAGTTCAAGAATTTATAACCGAAGTTTGGTGTGGCAGTCACTGTTACTTCATCGCCGTGAGTATAATTACCTGCGCCTGTTACAACACCTGCGTTTTCTGGAGAAACGCTTAGGTTGACATCGTAAGTTAATAATTCAAAATTAGCGACGAAGTTTCTGTGTTCTGTTATATTAAATACGAATTCTAATTCTTCTGAGACAACTATGCCGTTTTCTGTCCAGCTTACGAATTTATAACCGAAGTTTGGTGTGGCTGTCGCTGTTACTTCATCGCCGTGAGTGTAATTGCCGGCACCTGTCACATCACCTGCATTTTCTGGAGAAACACTTAAGTTGACATCGTAAGTTAATAATTCAAAGTTAGCGACGAGGTTTCTATCTGATGTTATATTAAATGAGAATTCCAACTCTTCTGAGACAACTTCACCATTTTCTGTCCAGTTCAAGAATTTATAACCGAAGTTTGGTGTAGCGGTCAATGTCACAGTTTCGTTTTCATTATATGTGCCGGCACCTGTAATCACGCCTGCGTCTTCAGGATTTATCTCTACAACCACATCTAATATCGTTGGAACAAAATTAGCGACAAGGTTTCTATCTTTTGTTATCACGAAGGAATATTCGGTTTCTGTTGAAATCACATTGCCATTTTCTGTCCAGTTGACGAAACGATAACCGAAGTTTGATGTTGCTGTCACTGTCACTGTCTCATTTTCTTCATAAACGCCTGCGCCATTCACTGTTCCTGCATCATCTGGACTAATAGCAACTATTACTGAAAAATAATTTATCATCACGAAATTCGCGACTAAACTTCTATCTTTCGTAATAATGAATTGGTATTCCAAATCTTCTGAAACCACAATGCCGTTTTCTGTCCAACTTACGAATCTGTAACCCGCATTTGGTGTAGCGGCGACTGTTACTTCATCGCCGTGAGTATAATTGCCAGCACCTGTTACTATACCAGCTTCTTCTGGATTGACAGTAACTGTTACATCATAATCTGATAATACGAAGTTGGCGACAAGGTTTCTGTTTTCTGTTATAGTGAATAGGTATTCTAGGGCAGATGAAACTACTATATTATTTTCGGTCCAGTTGACAAAACGGTAGCCGACATTTGGTGTGGCGGTTAATGTGACTTCATCGCCGTGGAGGTAATTGCCAGCGCCTGTGACTGTACCTGAGTTTTCTATATTTACTGAAGTTGTAACATCGTAGTCTAATAAAGTGAAGTTGGCAACGAGGTTTCTGTTTTCTGTTATAGTGAATAGGTATTCTAGGTCGGATGAGACTACTATATTATTTTCGGTCCAGTTGACGAAGCGATAACCGACATTTGGAGTAGCGGTTAAAATCACTTCTGTTCCTTTATGATAACTTCCTGTTCCTGTCACAGCACCTGAATTTGAAGGATTGCAGTTAACAGAAACATTACTCATCAAATTAACAGATTTCATCTGATTGCCAGAAGAGTTTTTGTCATTGCCTTTAACATCACTGAGGATGATGTTTTTCAAGCTTACAGTCGCTGTTTGGTTATCAGCGCCTTCTTTTCTTGTAAGTCTGATTTTGAATATATTTCCTTCATTGCCGCTGATAAGCTCATTGCTCATAGAGAATATCAACACCTTAAAAGTACTATCATTAACAGCAACAGCTGTCTTGGTAAAGTCAGAACAACGTTCTGTCAATGTGATATCTTTATTTGACGTTGTGTAATATTCCTTTGGATATGAGAAATCTGCCTGTATTGCAGTTACACCAGAATAATTATTAAGACTGACAAGAACATCTAAATATCTCGCATCTGTAATCTCGTCATAATTGATAACAAGTCCGTTAGGCTCATATCTATTTCCGAGTATTTTAACCAGCATCAAACCATTGCTTGGATCGTTGCTATAAATCCTCATTGTTCCTTGGATAACACCTTCTGTATCTTTATTACAAACAATATTGATATATTCCGATTTGTAATTGTTTATCACCAATGGAAATTCAGTGCTGCATGAAAGATATTCATTGGTGAATTTCACGCTGTCTATACGTAATAGTGCGTTGCCATTGTTTCTTATTTCAAACAATTCATTCGCTGTTTCTGTCACAGAAGAAGCGGCAAATTCATGAGTAGTATTGACATTGATTTTTGGAGACTTAACAGTCACATATCCATGATTCGCACTTGAAAGAACATTTTGCGCTTCCTTATTTGTCAGAATTGTATTTTGGGGATACATATAATACGTACCGCTATTTCCTTTGACCTTGACCTTAAAATTAGCAATGACTCCATCATTATCTGCAAAGAAAGAATTGCTTGGAGAATAAGCAAGCATAACAAGAGTATCGTTTCTCATACTTGCAAAAGCGACATGGTCATCCTTGCGTTCTGTAAGTTCAAAACTGTTATTCTGATATTGCAATGCCTCAGGCATCTTTACACAGAACTGGAAACCTGTCAGAGCATCCATATTGTTTACACTTATGCTTATATCGATAATACTATCGCAGAATGCACTTGTCTTTGCCAGATGCAGTTCATTCACAGAATATGGGTCTGCCGTAACATTTATTGATTGGTTGCCATTGGAAGCATCAGACACAACCGTTATTTTATGCTTCACCACACCAGCCGACATCGGAGAATACACGATAGTAAATGATGTGCTGTTACATGCAGCCACGACTTTTTCCGCAAAAGAAGGACATGACAATGTCTCATCTGAAAAGAGCAAATCGCTTATCGTAAGGGATTCATTGCCAATATTTCTGACAGTTATAGTTTTATTATACGAACTTCTGATAGGAATATGTCCATAATCTATATTTGGTGTAGTCACTTCAAGTTTTGGCGCCTTGATTTGTACCAACCCACTTGCTGTTGTGAGAGGCAGTTCTTTACCAGCAGCATCAGATAGCTTAGCTTTGGTATTTGTTAGAGTAATATTACCAGGTTCGTTACCAAGTCTCAACTGGAATGAAATTATCTTTCCATCATTACCGCTATACGATGACAACGATAAGGAATAAGAATAGATTTTCAATGTTCCATTAACGACAGAAGCCACAAGTTGGTGATCGTCTTCTCTGTACAAGACCGCTGATCCATCTACATAGCTAAGATTTTCACCAAGAGGAATTTCTGTCTGAAAAGCTATAAACGCATCGTTATTAGTTACAGATAACTCTATTTCCACAATATCCTGAGGCCTACCCTCTCCCGAAGACAATGTCATTACGTTCTGAGCACAAAGCTGTGTGGTAAGAGCTGTGAGAAGAATAATTATCGATAATATTTTTTTCATAATGTTTTTATTTTAAGGTCAATTGACAACAGACAACAGTCAACTGTCCTTGTATATGCATTCGGTCACTGAGTTTGTCGAAATGATAGTCGCCTTCGACAAGCTCAGTGACCTGTGGACAATATCTGTTGTCTGTTGACTGCGTTGACGATTGTCATTACTTCATATAAACCACCTTATTTCTTTGCATCATATTGCCATTTACATACATATTAATAATGTATATTCCAGATGGCATGTCTGATTTTGGTTGCCATTCGTAATTGTATTCGCCTCTGCTTTGTGTGCCAAGATTGATATTGGCAACTTGCTGACCTGTTATATTTGTGATTGTCAATGTGACATCTGCACTTGCTTCTCCAATTAAATAAGGTATGTTAAGATTTCCATTGAATGGATTTGGATATGCTGGGTTAAGGACATAAATTTCGTTATCCTTGATATTGAGTGTTTCCTCTGCCGCAAGTACTTCATTGCCTTTTGCGTCAGCTAATATCATTTCTTCCACATCGGCATTGCCTATTCTCAAAATAGCATGTTTGCCAGGAGCAAGTTTTTCTCCACTAAGGCTGTATGCCATAAACAGATATCTTCCGTCATTCATAAACTGACTTACCTGTTCAAACTTATCCATCGCTGACAATATCTCAATGTCATCATCCTCATCGCAATTCAAGAAGACCTGTACTCCACCAAGTTCAACAGGAGTATCTACATAAAGCACACCATCCTCTATAGAATAAAGCGCTGTTGCTTCTACATTTCTGTCAGATTCATATCTGCCAGAAGTAATGATATTGATGATTCCAACGATATCCATAACATCGACATCTCCGTCTTTATTGACGTCGGCTGCCTCGAATACGAAAGGCTGAGGATTATCGCCAGTGATGTAACTAACCACTGAAACTATGTCTATAACGTCAACTTTCAAGCTACCGTTAGCATCGCCTGGCTGAGCTGTGAGAGGCACTGTTGAAACATTTCTTGAAGCGTCACTTTCTGTGAGATTGGTACGCATAACCTTATAGAAATAGTAGTAACGTTCACCAGGAACAACATCGAAGTCAGTAAATAATGTATCTGTTATCATTTCTTTGTTAAGAAGTATGGTATCAGTATTGCCTCTTTCATTTTTCTGATAACGATACATATTCCAGCCGAGGTGGTCGTTGAAATAAGTGGAGTCATTTTCCCAAACGAGTTCAACCTTACCGATACCTGGTGTTGCTTCAAAGCCAGCACTCATTGAACCAGCTGCAGAAACCTGTACGTTGAAACGTTTGTTTTCAAAAGGAATTTCAAAGAACTCATCATCTCTTGCGTTAGCTACATATATACGGTTGAGACCGTCTGTAACCATAGAAGCATCTAAGTCTAAATATACAGTATATATTGTGCTGTCTTCACTCCAGCTGCCATCTGATGCAATAGCATTTTGAGTATAAGGAGGACGCACGCCCATAGCTACGAAAGGAACGACAGAAGTATCCATAGCACGATTGAAATAAACCTCAAATTTATGACGACCTACGCCGAGAGGAACAACTTCCTCAAACTCATCCTGAGCGTCTTTTCCATTAACAAGAACCTTCCATACAATACCATGAGCTTCGGATGAAGGACGAGTTAACATATTGGAGAGATTTAAATTACCATAACCACTAGGATATGTAGGATGGTTATAGTCAATTACCATTTTTTCCGCATAATCCATTCTACCTGTACCTAAATAACAAGGTAAGCTTGGTTTGTATGTAGATGGATTGGAAGAATAATATGCTATAGATGCCATTAAATCATTATCATTCATGTAATTATTAAATACATTTGAATTGTATGTCTTATTTGCCTTAATAAAATAATCAGGGAAATTACCACTAGAATTGTTTTCAACATAATTTGAATTATAAATATAACAACTACCTGGTATTATCGCTGTAGCTGCTTTATTATTAAATATATTAGTACTGTAAAATTCACTATCATTCAACAAATAATCATCATTATTACAATTTCTGATAATACAGTTAGTCATATTAACATTACTAAGGCCATATGAACCTGATACTTTTGTATCCAAATATAGATTTTCAAATATTGTATATTCCACTGAATTATCATTAAATGTCAACTGTTGCATTTTACCAGTTTCTTGTTCTGCCATAGTAAAAACTATTGGCTGTTCAGGTGTACCATTACAAATTAGAGAACCTTTTGCTGCAACAAATGCTGTCTTCTCTTTAAATCTTAAAACTGTACCAGGCAATATTGTCAAAGTAACACCACTTGGAACTATAATAGTTTCTGTAACAATATAATGCACATCAGGATAAAGAGTCTTATCTTCTTCTAACATTCCTCCAATCTCCACTCCGTTTTCCACTTGTACTGTAAATGGATAAGCCAAAGTTTCTTCTGCATTAGGGCAAGTTGCCTTCAAGACCAAGTTTATATAACGTCCGTCAACAACATCTTCATTTACCTTAAATCTAACAGGGTTAACGGCTTTGCTCTTTGCGTATGCAGAGAGGTTTTGTCCGAATTCTATATTATCGTTTTCAATAAATTCTATAGTTCTGTCATCCTCATATTCATCAAATTCGAGCCAGTATGTGATATCTTCTGCTGCGCCCCATGTTGTACGTATTGTAGGATAGAAATCAATTGTCTCGCCTGCATCAGCTCTATAATCACCATCACCGCCAAGAGTGTCATTTAATTGGTATGTAACCATCTGCAATTGTGCAGGTGCTGGTCCTGCTTCATAACAAGCTTTAAAGTCGACATGGTTTCCTGAGTAATTGATAAGATCACCCCAAAGCATTTCCTGTGAAGGATATTCTTTGGCAGTCAACAAAGCTGAGATACCACCAGCAACTAAAGGACAAGCCATTGAAGTTCCATTGAAGGCTTTATATTTACCATTAGGCACTGTACTTATAATACCAGCACCTGGAGCTTGTAATTCGTAGTTGTATAATTTCTCTTCGCTATATTGAGAGAAAGAAGGACCGTCGCAGTCGTAGTTTGAGAAACAAGCAAGATGTCCGCAGTCACCTGGCTTTTCCTGTGTTGCCTGTACACCGAGTACGAAAGTAAATGATGCAGGGTACATAGGTTTATGAGGAATTCTTGGAGGTGCACAAGGAGAAGATGGGTCTATATTCAAACCATCATTACCAGCCGCTGCAACCAAAACGCTATTTTGATAAGCCTGTGCCAACGCCTGTTCAAGGGCTATTGAGTAAGCGTAAGTACCAATACTCATGCTAATAATGTCGGCGCCATTGTTCTTGGCGTAGTTAATACCTTCAATAATCGTTGAGATAGCACCAGTACCGTTGCTTTGCATAACCGTTACTGGCATAATATAAGCATTAGGGTTAGCTCCTACTACACCTTTGCCGTTAGTACCAACTGCTGCTGCAATACCAGCGCAGTGTGTACCATGGCTGTTGTAGTCACGTACGTCTCCTGTCTTGTTAACGAAATCCCAGCCATGTATATCATCTTTAAAACCATTTCCATCATCATCATAGTTATTACCAATTTCATTAGGGTTAGTCCAGATGTTAGCTTCAAGGTCAGGGTGAGTGATATCAACACCTGTATCCAAAATAGCAATAACAGGACGATCTGTATCAGGTTTTTCATCAAGACCATCTTCGTATGCCTGCCAAAGACCATCAATATTAGTAGCACTTATACCCCACTGCTGGCTATAATAAGGCTCCTTTCTATAAGTCTTATAAGCAAAATAATTATAACTAGGATCTCTGGTTTCATCTCCCTCATAACTTACATATCCAAGGTCTGTTGTCTGTTGTCCGTTGTCCGTTGACTCTACGCCCAAAGCATACATAATAAAGTTCGGTTCCGCAAACTCAACATCTTCCATTGCGTTGAAAATGTCAATGAGTTCTTGTGTTAAAGCTTGTATGTTGTAATCAGCGTCTTGTGCTCTGCTTGCGTCAGGTTCAATCTTCACTAGGCAAAGACGGCTAAGGTCACGTTCAACAACGTCATTGCCGTTATAGCACTTTGAAGTACGGAAAGAACGTTTCTTCTCGTCACTTGGGCAAAGCTGTCTGATAGAAGTGACATTAAACTTCTCAAATGCCTTATCGACAGAGTTCATGCCTGTAGTGCGCAGATTGTCGTTTCTATCATAATCTAATCTGAAAGAGCTGTTGTCAGCAAACTTGACAATCACTTCTCCTTCCACTGAATTAAAACGACTCCATTGGTCGAGTTTAACTACCTCATCTTCATTATTTCTGTCTTGTGCAAAAGCACTTACAGCAGCGAAGAGAACAAGCATTAAAGTAAAGATTCTTTTCATGATAATAATGATTTTTAAAGCCTTAAGAATTAATTTTTAGGCTATTATTAATACTTCAGTTAATTTCTAATGCAATTTACTATCTGTCGCTAAAGTAATACTTTTTTTGGAAAACCAAAGATTGTTTACTCTTTTTTTTTTTGCAGAAAATACAATGTCGAATCCTGAAAGGGCGAAACATATATAACTCAAGGCGGTGCCTTATGGGTATCACGAAAAATCTATTGTAAAAAAAACGTCACTTCCATCCCTATGCGTTAGGGATTGGAGCGGCATCCTTTGCGAGTGTGCGAGCAAAGATATAGCGGAAAGCCCGACGGCTTTGCCGGAACGCCCAAAAAGGAACTAAGGGTATGAGGAATTGATAATCTGAGGAGTTAGGGGATTGATGAGACTTTTGTAGAGACGTCACTCATGTAGCGTATAAAAAAATCGTGTAACACTTTGCGTTCCTTTGCGTCTTTGCTAGAGGAAACTTCAACAGGTTCTTGGTTCTTAGTTCATGGTTCTTAGTTCAAAGAAAAAACCGCCCATTACTGAGCGGTTCTATTATGAATTATGCATTATGAATTATGCATTATTTTTTACGTGGATAGTAAGCTACGCTACCGAGTTCTTCTTCAATACGGAGAAGTTGGTTGTACTTAGCCATACGGTCTGAACGGCTTGCAGAACCAGTCTTGATTTGGCCTGAGTTTGTTGCTACAGCGATGTCAGCGATTGTTGAATCTTCTGTTTCACCTGAACGGTGGCTGATAACTGCTGTGTAACCGTTACGTTGAGCTAATTCTACAGCGCGAAGTGTTTCTGTGAGTGAACCGATTTGGTTAACTTTAACGAGGATTGAGTTAGCGCAACCTTCTGAAATACCGCGTTGTAAATATTTAACGTTTGTAACGAACAAGTCATCTCCAACTAATTGGCAACGGTCGCCAATCATGTCTGTGAGGATTTTCCAGCCTTCCCAGTCGTTTTCTGCCATACCATCTTCGATTGAATCGATTGGATATTCAGCAACGAGTTTAGCGAGGTATTCAGCTTGTTCTTTGCTTGAGTAAACAGCACCACCTTCTTGTTTCCAAGTGTAGTCATATTTACCATCTTTGAAGAATTCTGAAGAAGCGCAGTCGAGAGCGATTGTAACGTCTTTACCTGGTTCGTAACCTGCTGCTTTGATAGCTTGGAGGATTACGTTAAGAGCGTCTTCTGTACCTTCGAGATTTGGAGCGAAACCACCTTCATCACCAACAGCTGTGCTGAGGCCACGGTCTTTAAGAACTTTCTTGAGGTTGTGGAATACTTCTGTACCCATGCGGATGCCTTCTTGGAATGATGATGCGCCAACTGGACGAATCATGAATTCTTGGAATGCGATAGGAGCATCTGAGTGAGCACCACCATTGATGATGTTCATCATAGGAACTGGAAGTGTGTAAGAATTAACACCGCCGATATATTTGTAAAGTGGTAAGCCGAGATATTCAGCAGCAGCTTTAGCAACAGCTAAAGAAACGCCGAGTATTGCATTAGCACCGAGGTTAGATTTTGTTTCTGTTCCGTCGAGAGCAATCATTGCTTCATCGATAGCGATTTGATCTAATGCGTTCATGCCTATCAAAGTTTCAGCGATAGGACCGTTAACATTAGCAACAGCTTTAAGAACACCTTTACCTAAATAACAATTTTTGTCACCGTCACGAAGTTCGAGAGCTTCGTTAACACCTGTTGAAGCACCTGATGGAACTGAAGCGCGACCTTTAACACCGCATTCGAGAACTACATCAACTTCAACTGTTGGATTACCGCGTGAATCTAATATTTGACGTGCGTGTACGTATGCTATTCTGCTCATAGTAAATTTTATTTTTAGTTTAGTAAATGAATCTTAAAAAAAAGACCCGACCAAAATGTCAGGTCTTTTATTTTGAAATATTATTCTGCAGTATTTTCTTCTACTGTAGTTTCAACTGTAGCTTCAGCTTTTTTCTTTGTGCTTCTTCTACGAGTTGCTTTAGCTGGTTTAGCAGCTTTCTTGTCGTTGCCTGTGTAAATTTCATTGTAGTCAACGAGTTCCATCATACACATCTCAGCGCTGTCACCAAGACGAGTACCTAATTTAATGATACGTGTGTAACCACCTGGACGTTCAGCAACTTTTTGGCTGATTTCGCGGAAGAGTTCTGTAACTGCTTCTTTGCTTTGGAGCATAGCGAAAACTGTACGGCGTGATACTGTTGAATCATCTTTGGAACGAGTAATCATTGGTTCTACGTAGATACGTAAAGCTTTAGCTTTAGCAACTGTAGTAACAATGCGTTTGTTAAGAATAAGCGAGCAAGCCATATTAGCTAACATAGCGTTGCGGTGAGCGCTTTTTCTTCCTAAATGATTAAATTTTTTATTGTGTCTCATCTTTATTATTCCTTATCTAATTTATATTTGCTGATATTCATTCCAAATTCTAATCCTTTGTTTCTTACCAATTCTTCCAATTCTGTAAGAGATTTCTTACCGAAGTTACGGAATTTGAGTAAGTCATGCTTATCGAGGGATACCAAGTCACCTATTGTTTCGACTTCAGCTGCTTTCAAGCAGTTCAATGCGCGGACTGAAAGATCCATCTCGACTAATTTAGTCTTAAGAAGTTGACGAATATGTAATGAATTTTCGTCTAAGTCTTCTGATGCTGCTTTCTTTTCATCCATCATTGTTATTCTCTCGTCTGAGAAGAGCATGAAGTGATAGATAAGTATTTTAGCTGCCTCTTCCAATGCGTCCTTAGGATTTATTGATCCA
>JAZKYG010000131.1:0-31574 GCA_045612025.1 Bacteroidales bacterium | reverse complement strand
GCGTGAATTTCACCTTCATTGACGCTTAAGTTAAAACCTTTTAATATTTCTTTGCCTCCAACTGAGACATGTAAGTTTTTTATTTCGAATAACATAACTATTAATTTTCTTAAGTTTTAAAATATCAACCCACACTGCCTTCCAATGTGATTGACAATAATTTTTGTGCTTCAACGGCGAACTCCATCGGAAGCTTGTTCAAGACGTCTTTTGCGTAACCATTGACAATCAGACCGATTGCTTTCTCGGTGTCGATGCCTCTTTGGTTGCAGTAGAACAATTGGTCTTCAGAGATTTTCGATGTTGTAGCCTCGTGTTCGAGGATAGCAGTGTCGTTGTCACATTCTATATATGGCCATGTGTGAGCGCCGCATTTGTCGCCGAGAAGCAGTGAGTCGCATTGTGAGAAATTGCGGCAGTTGCTTGCGTTAGGAGCAATGCGGACTAAACCACGATAGCTGTTTTGACTGTAACCGGCTGATATACCTTTTGATATGATTGTGCTTCGGCTGTTTTTGCCTAAGTGAATCATCTTGGTTCCGGTGTCGGCTTGTTGGTAGTTGTTTGTCACTGCTACAGAATAAAATTCAGCGGTGCTGTAGTCGCCTTTCAAGATGCAGCTTGGATATTTCCAAGTGATAGCAGAACCTGTCTCGACCTGTGTCCATGATATTTTTGAACGGTCACCGCGGCAGATGCCTCGTTTTGTAACGAAGTTATAGATACCGCCTTTACCGTCTTTATCGCCAGGATACCAGTTCTGTACTGTTGAATATTTTACTTCGGCGTCTGTCTCCGCAATGATTTCAACGATAGCAGCGTGAAGCTGGTTCTCATCGCGTTGTGGAGCAGTGCAACCTTCCATATAACTTACGTATGCGCCTTCTTCAGCAACGATGAGTGTGCGTTCGAACTGTCCTGTGTTAGCCGCATTGATACGGAAATATGTCGATAACTCGAGTGGACAACGTACGCCTTTAGGGATGTAACAGAATGAACCGTCGCTGAATACAGCAGAGTTTAATGCTGCGAAGAAGTTGTCTGTATAAGGAACGACAGTTCCTAAATATTTTTTAACTAAATCAGGATATTGCTTTACAGCTTCGCTGAACGACATGAAGATGATTCCGTGTTTTGACAAGGTGTCCTGGAATGTCGTCTTGACTGAAGTGCTGTCCATAACAGCGTCGACGGCAACGCCAGAGAGGCGCTTTTGCTCGTCTAAAGAGATGCCTAATTTGTTGAATGTGTCTAACAACTCAGGGTCTACTTCGTCCAGACTTTGGAGCTCTTTTCTCTTCTTTGGAGCTGCGTAATAAATAATATCTTGATAGTCAATAGGAGGGATGTTGAGATGCGCCCAAGTTGGCTGTTTCATCGTCAACCAATGTCTATATGCTTTTAATCGAAATTCAAGCAACCATTCAGGCTCGTATTTTTTTGCAGAAATGAGTCTTATGATGTCTTCGTTAAGACCTTTCGGCGCAAAATCTGTCTCAATATCAGTAACAAAGCCGAACTCATATTCTTTGTTGGTTACTTTTTCGATTATATTTTCATTAGGATTTGAATCCATATTGTTGTTTTTAGTGTTTAATAGTAATGTGTTTTATTTATAATTTTTTACAAAAATACAAAAAAATATGATACGAAAAAGTCCATTTTTAGCATATATTTGCAGTCTTGTACGTTCATTTTAAAATCACTTTTTAATGAAGATAAAACAACAGAATATAAATAAATGTTTGATTTTATTGTTAAGCGTAAGTGCTTTATTAAGAGGCTTTTTGGCGTCTTTCCTTGAATTTGGGAATGATGAGGTCTACTATTGGACTTACGCGCTTTATCCTGATTGGAGCCATTTCGATCATCCGCCTATGGTAGGCTGGTTCATTCAGCTGTTCAGTTGTGACCTTTTGTTTACGAGCGAGTTCTTTTTGAGGCTTTCGTCTGTCGTTTTTATGACACTCAATACGTATCTTATTTACCTGATAGGCAAGCGGGTTAAAAACGAGCAGACTGGCTTTTATGCGGCCTTGCTTTATACGGCTTCGGTCTACGTTTTTGTGATAACGGGAATTTTTATCTTGCCAGATACTCCTTTGCTTCTGTTTACGCTTCTTGCTGTTTTACAATTTATTAAGTATTTTCAAGATGAAAAAAACAAACATCTGCTTCTGGCAGGTCTCTTCGCTGGATTAGCGATGTTGTCTAAATATTCAGGTGCTTTTATCTGGCTGGGCGTTGGTTTATATGTCATCATCTATTCAAGAAAAGAATTCAAGAACCCGTTTTTATATCTGTCGGCTTTAATTTCAGCTGTTTGCATGTTGCCGGTTTTGGTGTGGAATGTCAATAATGAGTTTATTAGTTTTACATTCCATGGCGATAGGGTAGGATTTTTCGGTGACTTCCATATTGAATACTTTTTGACGGAAATGGCAGGCGAGTTCCTGTATAATAATCCTGTTAACTATGTGCTGACAATCATAGCATTGATGGCTCTTGTGAAAGGGAATAAATATATTTCAGACATGCCAAAACGATTGCTTTTGTGTTTGTCTCTTCCGATGATTATTCTATTTTGGTTTTTCTCTTTGACAAGACAAATTCTGCCACATTGGACAGCTCCTTCTTTCGTATTGCTGTTGATATTTGTGGCAGCTTATCTATCTGATAAAAATGAAATTAAAGATAATTCTTTAATCCTTCCTAAATCAATAATCGCCTCATTGTCGGTTTTGGTTTTTGTGTTGATATTTGGCGTCGTGGAAATTAAAACAGGCGTCATTCCATTGAATTCTTCAGAAAAATCAAAGACAGTCCAGCATTATGGAAAGGGTGATTTTACTCTTGATATGTATGGATGGCGTAAGATAAGACCTGAGTTCCAGGAGATTAGAGAAGAAGCAATACAAAAAGGAGAGATGCAGGAAAGTGACGGCATGATTGCCTTGAAGTGGTTCCCTTTAGCAAACTTGGATTATTATGTTGCATACCCGTTGGGAATCAATATGTATGGATTCAGGGAACCTTTGGAAATTCATAAATACGCATGGATCAATAAGGAAAGAGGCGGGTTGGAATTAGGTGAGGATTATTGGTTCCTGACAGAAAGTTTTGACTATTACGAGCCAAATAAATATTTGAAGCCTTATTTTAAGGAGATAATTCCAGCGGATACTATAACTATTGATCGTGCAGGAAAACCTGCGAAATATGTATTCGTTTATATGTTAAAAGATTTAAAGAAAATACCTCAGACTTGGTTTGAAACTGAGTGATAATCTATTGATTCTTAATAATTTTTAACATAAAATCTTAATATTTGAAGCTTTTTTGTTAAAAGCTGTCAAAGCGTTTAAAATTCTTTCAAAAATCCTTGACAAATCATATTTCGGTTTTGTAATTTTGAAGAACCAAAGTTTATAAACCGAGATCATGAAAGAGGAATTCATATATTATTTGTGGGAAAATCGTCTTCTCAGTCTTGAATTAAAGACTACGGATGGTGAGGAAATATCGGTTATTTCTGTCGGCAATCGTAATCATAATTCTGGTGCGGATTATGTCAATGCTCGTATTAAAATAGGAAGTACTTTATGGGCAGGGCAGGTTGAGATTCATGTGCGTGCATCGGATTGGTTTAGGCATAAACATCAATATGACGATAATTACAATAATGTGATTCTTCATGTCGTCTATGAAAATGATACGGATTTGGTCAAGATTCCTACGCTTGAGATTAAGGATAAGTTTGACATATCATTACTACTCAATTACAATACTTTTGTTAATTCCAAAAGTTGGATTCCTTGTGGCGGATTGATTGGTGGTGTGCAGGATTTTACTGTTGTTTCGTGGCTTGACAGGATGCTTGTGGAACATCTGGAACATGAATGTAATAATCTTGACTCTGAGTTGAAAAGAAACAATGTCGATTGGGAGCAGACTTTTTATCAGCGGCTTATGCGTTATTTCGGAATGAAGGTTAATAATGATTCGTTTGAGTATCTCTCGAAGATATTGCCTTTAAAAGTTCTTTTGAAACATCTTGATAATACGACTTATGTGGAATCGATGATGTTTGGTTGTGCCGGTTTTTTAGTTTTTAGTTCAAGTGATGAATACCCATCGCTTTTAAAGCGTGAGTTTCAGATGCTTAAGTCGAAGTTCGGATTGAAGGTCATGCCTGTTTCTAATTGGAAGTTTCTGCGACTCAGACCGCCAAACTTCCCCACAATAAGACTTGCGCAGATTGCAAGGATAATAGTGAAAAATGGGAATATGTTTTCCAAGATTAAAGATGCAGAGGATATGCAAAAGATAATGGAACTTTTTGATGTAGAGATAAATGCTTATTGGGATAATCATTTTATCTTTGATAAACTTTCGTGTCGTAATGTGAGGAAGACTCTGGGTAAGACGGCCATAGATTCTATTATTATAAATGCGGTAGTGCCGATGTTGTTTTATTATGGATATTACCATTCCTTGGAAAGATATAAGGAAAAAGCGATGTCTTATTTGGAGCAGTTGGATGCAGAGGATAATGTGATAATCAGAAATTTTAATAACGAAGGATTGTTTTTTAGCAACGCGTTTCAGACACAGGCGGTTCTCTTTATGTATAAATACTATTGCAGAAGACGACGATGCCTCGAATGCAGGATTTATTTGTTATTGTCGAAAATTAGGAGTTAGGAATTTGGAATTGAGGAATTAAGGGTATGAGGATTTGAGGAGTTTTTTAAGTTTCTGAGACGCTGGGTTACGGATGTGTGTCTTTCAAAATGGGTGACTTGGGGTCTTAAAAAATTCTTTGCATAATTAAAAAAATAGTAAGACCTTTGCGAATTCTTAGAAATACTGCAATAAACAAAGATTATACATATCGATGATAGTGTTTATTGTAATGAGGATAAGAAGTTTAAATTGGTATTAATATTTAAAATTATTTCAATGAAAAAGTTATTTGTAACCTTAGCTTTCTTAGCTGTATCTTTAATTAGCAACGCTCAGTTTTTCGTTGCAGGTTCTTTAAGTGCTTATCATGTTGGTGGTGAGACATCTTATAAGGCTCCATTCCATACTGTTGATGAAGCCCCTATTCAAAATGGATTTACAATTACACCGGCTGTCGGTTATATGATTCCAGGTAAGAGTTATGGTTTTGGTCTCAGCTTGGGTTATGGTTATTCATCATTAAAAGATAATGATTATACTGCGCCTAATGGTGATGTTATCGTGGAAAACGTAAAAAAAGGCTTCACTAACACTTTTGATTTTGGACCATTCTTTCGTTATGCCTATGCTAGATTTGACAAGATAACATTGTATGTTGACGCAAAAATACCTATGAGTGTTTCTAATGATAAGACAAAAATTGGTGACGATGTAGCGATAGATGGTGACAAGATTTTTTCAATCGGTGGCCGTTTGATTCCAGGTTTGACATATAAGTTTAACAATCATATTCTCTTTACTACAGAAATCGGTTTGTTGAGTATCAATTGTATGCATACAAGAATTACATCTCCTAGCGGAACTGTCAATAAAACTAACGAATTCAAGCTTGGAGCTAACACTCGCCAGACTGCAGCGTTTGGTTTTGTTTACCTCTTCTAAATAAAAAAATCGACTCAAACTTGAGTCGATTTTTTTATGTGAATTTTAATTATTCTTCACCGCAACCGCCGCCGCAGCTGTCGCAGCAGCTTTGATTGTGACATTTGCCACCGCCGCAACCGCCACCGAAGTCTGATTCGTTAACTTCGCGAACGTCTAAGATTTCGCCTGTGAAATATAATGGAACGCCAGCTAATTCTGGGTTGAAGTCAACTTTAACTGTTGTTTCGCCGATTTCCATGATTTTGCCTGGGAATGGTTGGCCGTGGTTGTCTGTGAACCATACTGTTGCGCCGACTTGGCAGATTGTTTCGTTGAAAACGCCGTCTTGTACGAAGATTTCTTTGTTGACATCGAGGATGTTTTCATCTTTACGTTCGCCGTAGCCTTCTGCTGGTGTCAAAGCGAAACCGAATGTAGCGCCTGGTTCTAAACCATCTAAGTTTTCTTCGAATTTAGGTAATAACATGCCAGCACCGAAAATGGCTTGGAATGGTTGTTCTTTTGTTGTTTCTTGGATGATTTCACCGTCAGCTGTTTCACGGTGTAAAACGTATGTCATTGTGACAACTGTGTTTTTTGCAACTTTCATTTTCTTAATATTTTAATATTGTTAATAATAATTTCTAGTTAAAAGTTCAATATGTCCCGAACATTTTTCTCAAGAACCACTCTATTGAAACGAGCGATAAAATTACAAAAAATATCAATTTCATGTTGATTAAATCTCTATAATTTGTTTCTTCTCTTATTATTGATGTGATTCTGTCGTCGTTTTCAATACATTCGATAAGTTGGTTGAGTTCGTTGACGTTGAAATTCTTTCCGTTTGTCAACGTGGCTAAAAGTTTCATTCTTTGTGAATTAGCAACTAAGTCCTGGGGTTCTGCTCCTATGCTGACAATCGAGAAACTGCCGCTTTCGGAATATTTGCTGTTACCTAATCTTGCTTCTGCTGTGAAGTTATAGATGCCTTCAGGTAATGAGTTGATGTCTAAGCGATATGATTTGTTGTGTTTTGAAAAATCATAGCTGTATGCTTTCTTCGAATGTTTGTCGATGATACGAATCCTTAAGTCTGGTTCGTTTGTGAGTTCCTGACTTGGATTTTTTAAGTCGGCAGTGAAAATGATCGATTCATTATTCAGATATTCATCTTTGTGGCTGATGATTAACTCTTTGTCTTTTTCTGTCAGAAGATATTTTACTGATTTTGAAAATAGTTCTTCAAAATTGTCATATTCGTTATTGTTGTGGAAATCATATAATTTCCATCTCCAGATTCCAGTTCCGAAAAGGAATGCGTTTTTTCTTCCGTCCTCATCGTTGGTGAAACTCATCAATGGAGATTGCGTCAAGACATCCTTGATGTTCATGTTGAGAATGACATCGTGATTGGTCTTGTAGCTGAACTCCCAATGCGGCAAGGCTAGCGGAGGGAATTTGTTTATAGCGTTGACTAATTCATTGTCAATGCTGAAAAGACCGAATGTGTTGTTGTAATGTGGTTTTATGTCAAGGACGCTGCTGACTGCACCTTTTGTTATTTCTAAAGATGATTGTATTACGTTAAATGCTTCAATGTCTGTGCCTTCACCTAAGATATAGAAAATGGGCGTTTCTTTGTTGTCCTTTAGTTTTTCTTCAAGTTCAGCATAGTTGTCCATGCCGAAATATGGTGTTTGATGCATGAAGATGATGTCGTATTTGTTGAAGTCGGGAAGCTCATCTCCGTGGAAAGTCACTTCTGATTCGAACTTGTCACCTAAGATATTTCTCAGACTTCCCAAATCTGGATGTGGGGCTTTAGCATAAAACAGCGCTTTGTATTGTTTGTCGACAACATCGATGAAAATACGCTTGCTGTTATTGTTTGCCGTGATTTCATTCTTTATGCTGTTTATCTGAATGTCAATTTGTTTTACGCCTTCGTCTCCTGAATTTATATTGAAGTCTATTGTGTTTGAAAAACGGTTTGAATTGACAGGGATTTCTAATTCTTCAATGACTTCATTATCGACCAAAAGCTTGATGTTCATAACCTCGTCGCGGCAGTTGTTCGCATTGGCAAACAATCGTATAGGAATGATGCTGTTCGATGGCGAGGTCTTGTTGTAATGTATGTCTTTTATATAAAAGTCAGGGTAATTGGTCGTGTCGCCTAGTGTCACTGTGTAAATAGGGAATGGATACGACTCGATGTCTTGTTCTGGAGAATATGACTTGTTGCAGATGCCGTCGGAGAGAAGTATGACCGCTCCTACATTTTTCTTATAATAGTTTTTCTTGAAATTCCTTAAGACATCGCTGATGTCGGTGTAATAGTCTTGATAATCTATGCTGTCGAAATCTTTTGTTTCGTTGCCGAAAAGATATTCGTCTACAGTGTATTTCTCGCTGAGTTTGTCGGATAATGAATCGAGTAGGAGTGGATAGCGGTTTTTGTAAAAGCTGGAGTCTTTGGTGAGAACCAGTGATGTGGAGTTGTCTTGAGCGATGATTATCGTTGAAGGTTCGATTGTTTTTTCCTTTGTTTTAATAAAAGGATTGAAAAATAGTAATACGAGCAAACTTGTGGCTAGACATCTTAAAGTGAATAGAAAAATTGTCAAAGTTTTGCCATAATGCTGCTTCTTATTGAAGAGGTAAAGAAGTGAAGCATAGCAAAGTCCAAAAAATATTGCAATTACAAATATCCACATGTCAGGAACCATTTTTTTAAGTAAGTTGCAAATTTAATAAAAAACTCAGAAACTTTGCTCTTTTGTCATTTGACAATTGTCAAAAAAAAATTATTTTTGTTGAAAATAAAAAATGTAGTTTTATGAATAATTTTGATGCAGAAGTAAATAAATGTTGTGAGTTATTAAAGGAAGGTAAAGTCATTATATATCCGACAGATACGATTTGGGGAATTGGCTGCGACGCTACAAATTATGATGCTGTAGATAAAATTTACAGTGTCAAGGAACGCTCGAAAGGCAAGGGCTTGATAGTGCTTGTCGATAGCGTGGAGATGTTGAATGATTATGTGAACAATTTGCCGCCTATAGCTCCAGATATCATCAGGTCTGCCAAAAATCCTCTTAGCATAGTTTATTCAGAATCTAAAGGCTTGGCTTCGAATGTGTCTGCCGACAGTACTATTTGTATTCGTGTCGTTGATAATGATTTCTGCAAGGCCTTGATTCATAAACTCGGTCGTCCTATAACTTCAACTTCGGCAAATCTTGCAGGCGACAAGGCTCCTTCTATATATGTGGAAATTACAGAGCAGATAAAGTCGTCTGTTGATTATGTGGTTCAGTTGTATCACGATGTCTTGACCAAGCCTAAGGCCTCGACAATCATCAGGTTGTATGAGGATAATCATTTTGATATCATTCGTCAGTGAGGTGCTTGCAATTAGGAGTGAACAATTTTGATACGGTGTTGTTAAAAATAGAAAAAGTATGAAATATATTAAGTTGTTATTGGCAGTTGTTTTTGTCAGTGTTCAGTTTTTGTTGTGCGCTCAGCGGGTGGAGAAAGATGTTAAAATGGATTCCAAGGCGGCGGTTCAAAAATTGTCTACCATTTATTATTTGATTGATAATTTTTATGTCGATACTGCAAATTTCGAGACGGTGACTGATGAGGCTATCGTCGCAGTACTCAAGGAGTTGGATCCTCATTCTGCCTATATTTCAAAGAAAGATGTTCAAAAGGCGAATGAACCTTTGGAAGGCAGTTTTGAGGGTATCGGCGTGACATTCCAGATCTTTCAGGATACAATTTTAGTCGTGTCTCCGGTATCGGGTGGACCTTCTGATAAAGTCGGCATTATGGCTGGCGATAAAATCGTCAAGATAGATGGAGAAGATGCCTTCGGCAAGAAGGTCAATAATGAATATGTCGCGAAACATTTAAGAGGCGAGAAAGGAACTAAAGTCGTTCTTGGAATTAAACGTGGTAATAGTGATGAGTTGATTGACTTTGAAGTTGTTAGAGATAAGATTCCGTTGAATAGCATTGACGCTTCATTTATGCTTGACAATAAAATAGGCTATATCAAACTGGATCGTTTCGCAAAGACATCAATGGAAGAGTTCAATGCTGCTTTGGATGAACTTAAAGCACAGAAGATGAAGTCGTTGATACTCGATTTGAGAGGTAATAATGGCGGTTATCTGAATATTGCGACAGAGTTGAGCAATCAGTTCCTCAAAAACGATATGACGATAGTGTTTACAGAAGGGGATAAAAGTCCGAAGCAGGTTTTTAAAACTGACAGAAATGGTGAGTTTACCGATGGAAAACTCGTGATTCTGATTGATGAGGGTTCTGCTTCAGCAAGCGAAATCGTATCAGGAGCAGTGCAGGATTGGGACAGAGGCGTTATAATCGGCAGACGTTCTTTTGGTAAAGGGTTGGTGCAGAGACCATTTAACCTCGCAGATGGTTCTGTTGTACGACTTACGACAGCTCGCTACTACACGCCTACAGGCAGGTGCATACAGCGTGCGTATGACAAGGGCTCGGAAGATTATTTCAAGGAAATGACAAAACGTATGGATCATGGCGAGTTCTATCATGCAGATAGTATTCAATTCCCTGATTCTCTGAAATATTCAACCTTGTTAAGCGGCAGGACTGTATATGGCGGAGGCGGAATCATGCCTGATATTTTTATGCCAGTAGACACTTCTTACTCGACGAAGTTATATACTGATTTGGTTAGAAAAGGAATCTTGAATCGCTTTACGTTGGAATATGTTATGGCGAATAGAAACGAGATATTAAGTCAATATGTTGACTTCAATAAGTTTGATGAAGATTTCATTGTTTCAGATTCTATGATTGAAGACTTCAAAGCGTTTGCGGAGAAAGAAGGAGTGACATGGAATGAAGAACAGTTTGAACGTTCTGGTCCGCTTATTAAGTTACAAATCAAAGCTTTGATTGCTCGTAATGAATGGAATATGGAGAATTACTATCAGGTGGTTCTGAAAGAAGATAAGGTGGTGAACAAGGCTATGGAAATACTTAATGATAGTAATCAATATAGGAAAATCCTAAAAAGATAATAAGATATTGAATCTTAATGATGTTACGGATAAAGAAGGCTTTAATGGTCTTCTTTATTTTTTTATTATTAATTTAAAAATATATAATATATAGCGAAAAAAATCATAAATTTGTAAGCTTGTTTTTTCTTGTGAAATGAGTTCTTTATCTGCAGGAAAAAGAAGTTTTAATGTGAAATAAATTTAAAAATATAACTAAAATTATCCAAAATGAAAAAAATGCAAATTTCTATTTTTCAGAAAGTTATGATTTTGTGCATGGCTATGATGCTAAATGTCAGCCTTTTTGCACAAGCTCGTATTGAATTGAACTCTAATACTAGAGGTACTACTCAACTTTTAGAATCATCGTTGAATGGTTTTGAAACAACATTCTCTTATAATGCAATTGAAACTGAACTTGTTGAAACTGAACTTGGAAATTTCTCAAAACTTATTCTTTCTGATGCTGTTTTAAGCGGTGAAATCGGCGCTCCGTCATTGCCTGTTACAAAGAAGCTTATAGCAGTTCCTTTTGGCGCGACACCATCTGTCAAGATAGCGTCTTATACAACATCAGATTATAAACTTAGCGATTATGGTATAGAAAAAGTTTATCCTCAACAGCCTTCTTATAGCAAGGATACAAAGTTGGAAAGTGTCGTTTTCCAATATAACGAAAGCGCATACAAGACAAGATCTTTGTCAAATGCTCCAGAGGTGAAAGTGGAATTGCTCGGAACAATGCGTGGCGTGCAAATCGCATCATTGCAGGTCGAACCTGTCAGCTATAACCCTTCAAGCAACACTCTTCGTGTCTATAACGATATCAATGTTGAAGTCGGATTTGAAAATGCAGACTTTGAATTGACAGAAAAAATGTTGATTGGTTCATATAGTCCATATTACAACGTCATCTATAAACAGTTGTTCAACTCAAGAACAGTGGCTGACGTGTTTGATGAACATCCTGACTTATATGAAACACCTGTATATATGACAGTTGTTGCTAACAGCATGTTTGAAGAAGCTCTCCAGCCATGGCTTGAATGGAAAACTCAAAAAGGTTTCTACATTGATGTCAAATATGTTGAATCAACAACATCATCATCAGAGATTAAATCATATATCAAAGAACAATATGACGAAGTAAAGCCTTCATTCCTCGTTATCGTAGGTGATAGAAACCTTGTAGTTCCAAGTTTGGCTATTGGACAAAAGACATCTAAAGTTACTGACTTATATTATGCAAGTGTTGATGAAGATTATTTCCCAGATATCTATTACAGCAGAATGAGCTGTGAGACAGTTGCAGAGTTAGAATCTTTGATTGAAAAAGTCCTTCAGTACGAAAAATATACAATGCCGGATCCATCTTATTTGAGCGATGCTTTATTTATTGCTGGCGTTGATGACTGGTGGAATTCTAAAGTCGGTGTTCCTGCTGTTAATTACGCAACAAACTTCTTTTTCAACCAAAGCAATGGAATGAAGACAGTGCATAAGTATACAAGCACATACGACGGATGTTATGATAATATGAATAATGGCGTTGGCTTTGTCAACTATACAGCACACGGCGTTGAGTTGGGTTGGTCAGATCCTGCTTTCACTACAGATGATGTCGCAAATCTTACAAATACAGACAAATACTTCTGGGCAATGGGTAACTGCTGTTTGACAGGTGACTGGGGAACAGATAAGGGTGCTTGCTTGGGTGAAGCTATGATCAGAGCAGATAAGAAAGGCGCATGGGGTTATATAGGTTCATGTCCTGTAAGTTATTGGAATGAAGATTACTATTTTGCTGTTGGTGCAACAACAGTGTTCAGCAAGATGCCAAATCCAACACAGACAGAAGAAGGCGTTTATGAAATGTTCTGGAAAGATAATGTCTATAATACCTTGTCATCAGTTCCTTTTGTAGGAAACCTTTCTGTAACAAACGCACATGCTGGTGAATATGAGATAACAACAGGTATTGACTTGTTGTATTACTGGGAAGCATATCACACAATAGGTGATGGTACAGTTATGCCATATCGTACAAACCCAACACAAAATACAGTTTCACATTCTGAAACTATCAATATGGGATTGGATTTCTATACAGTGGAAGCGGATCCTTCATCATACGTGGCGATTTCTAAAGATGGCGTTTTGCTTGGAACAGCAATGGTTGAAAAATCAGGTTCTGTTGATGTGAAAATTACCCCTGTGTTGACAGACGGTGAAGTGACAGTCGTGGTAACTCATCCACAACGTGCTCCTTACATCAAGAATGTTCTCGCATTGCCAACAGAAGGCCCTTACTTGTCAGTTTACTCTTACACTCCAGAAGCTTATCCTGTAAATAAAGAGAATAAAATGAGCATGACAGTAAGAAATGTCGGTAATGATGCTGTTAACGGTGAGGCTAAGGTTACGTTGTCAAGCGAATCAGAATTTATAACATTAATCGATTCAGAAGCTTCATTTACATCATTAGAGTCAGGTTCAACACTCGATTTAGTTGATGAGTTCTCATTTATTCTTGACAAGAACCTTGAAAACGAAGAGGTCGTGGTTATTAGCGTTAAGTTGGAATATGGCGAATTGGTATGGAATAGCAAATATGCAATCACAGTACAAGAGGCTGTAATGGAATATGAAGGCGTTGAATGGGATGGCGCATACGAACCAGGTGGAACATATACTCTTCATGCTAAATTCAAAAATGTCGGTGATTATAAGGCAGAGAATGCTGTGGTAACAGTTGCGTCATCAAATGAATATATCACATTCAAAAATACAACAAGTGAAATTGAAACAATAGAAGTCGATGGAACAGCATCATTCGATTTTGAAGTAACTATCGATGAGGATTGTTCATTAGACGAAAGAATACCAATGGAATTTACATTCTCCGCAGATAATGACGTCGTTTCAGAAGGTTCATTCGTATTGAAAAACTCATGTATTGTTGTGTTTACATTGAAAGACAGCTACGGCGACGGCTGGGGTAAGTCTGCAATTAAAGTCGAGTATAGTGATGACACTCCAGCAGATACACTCTCAATCTTTGACGGAGCAGAATTGATCAAGGAAATAGATGTAGTTATCGGAACAACAATCACAGTTACTTTCATAAAGGAAAAATACAACAGTTACGAATGTTCTTATATCATTGAATACAAGAACGGCAGATTGATATATAATTCTGGAAAGAATATCAAAGAAGGCGTCAACTGCGAGTTTGAAGTCAATTGCTTGGAACCAGTTCAAAATCTTAAAGCAGAAGTTGCAGGCAATAACGTAACACTCACATGGGAATCACCTCGTGCATTGACAGGATATCAAGTTTTAAGAAACGGTGAAGTAGTGGGCGAGACAGAAGATTTGACATACACAGACGCCAATGTTTCTAACGGCGAATATAAATATGGAGTAAGAGCTAAATATAACGGTGGCGAATCAGAAACAGTGACGATAACCGTTAAGGTTGATGGCGACGGCATCAATGAATTTGGCAAAGTTGAATTTTCAATATATCCAAATCCTGCAAAAGATGTCATCAATGTTAACACAACTGCTCAAAGATATGAATATCAGTTGATGAATAACATTGGACAAGTTGTCCTTAAAGGCATTATGTCAGGCGAAAACGCTATCTCTGTTGAAAATGTTGACAATGGCGTTTATTTCTTGAAACTCATCGCTGATGGCGAAGTGTCAATCAATAAGGTAATAATTCAATAAAATAAATAAGAAAAGGGCGAAACTGTAGTTTTACCCTTTTGATTAAATATTATACAAAATATGAAAAAGACTTTTTTTGCAATAGTATCTTTTTTGTTAGCATTGACAGTCAATGCTCAAGAATGGGTTGGCGTAAGCAAAAGCTCGTCAACTAAGATACAGGAGACACTGGTTTCATCATCAGACGATAAGGTTGTAGTCGATGTCAGAATCGATGGCTTTTATAAACAGACCGTAAAGACACAACAAGGCGAACAGCTTGTCATCAGCGGTGAAGGCATGGCATTCATGCCTGTTAAAGGCGCTCCAAATCTCCCAATGTATCCTATTTCAATGATCATAGGTGACCTTGCAGAGATGGAAGTGTCAGTAGTAAAATCAGAATATGTCGATTTTGAGAATATTGAAGTCGCTCCTTCAAAAGGTAACTTCAGCCGTAAGATCAATCCTGATGACGTGCCTTATACATACGGCGAGATGTATAAGCAAGACGCTTTTTATCCTGCACAGCAGGTTGTCCTTGGCGAACCTTATATCCTTCGTGACTTCCGTGGTCAGAATATGATGGTATATCCTTATGCCTATAATCCAGTGACAAAGACATTGCGCGTTTATACTTACCTTAGAATAGAAGCTGAGAAAGTAGGCGATAATGGCGTAAACCAAAAACTTAACCGCAAGAGAAATATTACAGTCGATTCAGAAGTTAATGCTTCATACAAACGTCGTTTCATCAACTATCCTGCAAACGAGAGATATACATTTGTAGAAGATGAAGGCGAAATGCTGATAGTATGCATCGATAAATATATGGCAGCAGTCGAACCTTTGGTAGAATGGAAAAACATGTCAGGCCGTCCAACAACGATGGTTGCAATGTCAGAGACTGGCAATGATTTGAAAGCTTACATCCAGAATTATTATAACGAACATCCGGAACTCGTCTATTTGCTTTTGGTTGGTGAACATGCTGACATACCACCATACTCGATTAGCGGAGGTAAATCAGATAACTATTTCGGCATGTTGGAAGGAGATGATAAATATGAAGAGGTTTTAGTTGGACGTTTGTCTGTCAAGTCAATAGGTGATGCTGTAAATCAGGTAAATAAGATTATTTATTACGAACGCGATATTGATGAGAATGCTACATGGCTTACAAGAGCATCAGGCGTTGCTGCCGATGAAGGTGAAGGCCATTATGGTGAAATTGATTATGAACACATGGATTTCATTCGTGATACTTTGTTAAACTACACCTATACACAAGTGTCACAATATTATGCAGATGTCAATAACCCTGCAGCTCCAGCTATGATTGTAGATTACAGCAAAGGTTTAAGCTTGATCAACTATTGTAATCACGGATCACCGACAACATGGGCTGTGGCAAACTTTTCCACCGATGATATTCATAGATTGACCAATGACAACAAATTGCCTATCATATGGTCGGTAGCATGTGAGAACGGACAATTCAATGTTGACGAGTGTTTTGGTGAGGCATGGATGCGTGCGGTAAATCCTACAACTGGTGGTCTGACAGGCGCTATCGGAGGCATGTTCTCTTGGATTACACAGCCATGGCAACCGCCAATGTATGCTCAAGATGAGATGAATGCGATTTTGACAGAATGGCGTAAGGGCTACAAACATACACTCGGCGGTGCCTCATGCAACGGCAATATGTTTATGATGGACATGGATCCATTTGAAGGACCAAGAACTCATGATACATGGATTCTCTTCGGTGACCCATCTCTTATGGTTAGAACAGATGTCCCTAAATCAATGAATGTCATAGTGCCACAACAGGAACTGTTCATCGGAATGACATCCTTGGACGTCAATGCTGAAACAGATTATGGTATCGCAACATTGTCATTAGAAGGAAAAATCATAGCAACCGCTCCTGTGAAGGACGGCGTGGCAAACCTTACATTTGAACCTTTAGTGAAAGAGAAAACAGCGAAACTTGTTGTTATAGGCTACAATAAAATCACTGAAGTCATCGACTTGGAAATAGTTCCAGCTGATAATCCTTATGTAGTGTATGGCGGACATGAATTGATTGATGACAATAATCAGTTGGATTATGGCGAGACAATGAAAATCACCATGAACGTTAAAAATATAGGATTAAAACCAACATCTGATGTGAAAGTGAAGCTTAGCACAAACTCAAAATACGTTACAATCTCAAAAGATAACGTAAACATCGCAGAGATTAAATCCGGCGCTACTGTTAAGCTTGAAAATGCATTCACAATCAATGTTAAACCTAATGTTCCTAATGAGACAAAAGTTGACTTCGTAGTGACATGCAGCGATGGCAAAGACACATGGACAACAACATTCTATACTTACGCTTACGCTCCTGTATTCTCAATAGATAACATTAAAGTCGCAGAAGACAAGGTCGTTGCGCCAGGCGAGACAGGAACATTGGAAATGGAATTTTCAAACATAGGCGGTTCTACAGCTTACAATGTACTCGCAGAGGTGTTCAGCTGTTCATCTGATGTGGTGTTTGAAAATACATCAATACTTACAGAAGAGTTAGGCGTAGAAGAGACAGTCACAGTGACTACTGATTACACTACGGATTCTTCTTTGCCAGTAGGTTCTGTTTATGATGTATTGTGCTCAGTCAATGCTGATTATGTGACATGCAAGACCGATTATGAATTGAAAGTTGGTCTCTTGGGCGAGGATTTCGAAACAGCAGATTTCACAGCCAACGCATGGAAGATAGAAGGTAAAGGCGTATGGGTTATAGATAGTGTCAATGCATATAAAGGACAATATTGCGCTAAGAGCGATGGCGTTGCAAACAATCAATATGCAAAATTGAAAATACAGATTGAAGTGATGGCTGACGGTCCATTGACATTCTATGTTAAGACATCATCAGAAGCAGATTATGACGTGCTTGAATTCTATGTCAATTCATTGTTGACACAGAAATGGTCAGGCGAAAAAGGCTGGACAGAATATACACTTGATATGCAAGAAGGCAGTTATGCTTTGGAATGGAGATATAGAAAAGACTCTTCAGGAAGCGAAGGTGAAGACAGAGCTTATATCGACAATATCTTCTTCCCTCCAGTAAGTGTAGTCAAAATGATAGAATCTGTATCTGGATTGAGATATGATATCAAAGATGAACAGCTTACAATAACATGGGACGCTGTTGAGACAGCAGAGGAATATGTTGTAAGACGCGATGGCGAAATAGTCGCTACACAGACATCAACATCATTCAATGAAAGCATCCTCGATGGCATCGTGACTTATACCGTCGTGGCTAAGAATGGCGACAACTATTCAGCACCTGAATTTATAGTGGTTAACTCAAATGTCAAATCAGGTGAAAAAGTCGTCAATGTAGAAAGCAAGAGAATCTCATTATATCCAAATCCAACATCAGGAATGATTTATATTGAACTCGAAAACACATTTGATGCAGTTGTTTATAACTATCAAGGTCAAGTGGTTATGAGAGAATATAACAATGAAGGACAGATTGACTTGTCTGGCTTGAATGCTGGTGTTTATTTCATTGAGATAAGAGAAGGTAATAACGTTAAGGTAGAAAAAGTCGTAGTTAAATAATTGGTTTGTAATGAAAAGACTAACTTTAATAGTAGCATTTTTATTTGGTATAGTAGGTGTTCATGCACAGGAATGGATAGGTCTTGATAAAGCTGCTCCTGTGAGAATCCAGGAGAGTCTTGTGGCATCAAGTGAAGAGGAGGTAATCGTCAATGTAAAGGTTGGCGGATTCTTCAAGGAAAAAGTCGCGACACCAAATGGCGAACAGTTTATAATCAGCGGCGACGACATGGCTCCAATGCAAGTGGCAGGAACTCCTGATTTGCCACTCTATCCTATCCCTATTATAATAGGTGATAAAGCAGAGATGCAGGTGTCAGTGCTGAACTCTAAATATGTGGATTTTGAAAATATTGAAGTTGCTCCATCAAAGGGCAACTTCAGCCGTAAGATAAACCCTGATGATGTGCCATTCGTTTATGGCGATATGTATCAGCAAGATGCATTCTATCCAGCTCAGCAGATGAGTCTTGAGAAACCTTATATCATCAGAGATTATCGCGCTCAGAACCTGGTAGTATATCCTTATGCATATAATCCTGTAACAAAGACATTACGTGTTTATACAGACCTTACTGTCTCTGTTAAGAAAGTCAGCGACAATGGCATAAATCAAAAAGTTAGTTCTAGAAGAAGCAATGCTGTCACTTCAGAATTCGATGCTTCTTACAAACGTCGTTTCATAAACTATAAAAACGACAGTAGAGCATTGCTCGTTGATGAAGGCGAGATGCTTATCGTTTGTGCTGATAAGTATATGAAGGATGTACAGCCTTTAATAGATTGGAAGAATATCTCAGGTCGTCCTACTACTATTGTGGCTGTATCTGAGACTGGAACCGATGAGGAACTCAGACAATATCTTCTTGGATATTACAATGATAATCCAAAATTGACATACGTGCTTTTGGTTGGAGAACATAACGACATACCAGCACATGCAATGAATGACGGTCGTTCTGACAACTATTTCGGCATGTTGGAAGGCGATGACTATTATGAAGAGTTATTTATAGGTCGTCTTTCAGTTAAGAATACTGAGGATCTTAAAAATCAAATCAATAAGGTTATATATTACGAACGCGACATCGACGAGACAGCTACATGGCTTTCAGAGGGTACTGGTATAGCTGCAAAAGAAGGTACAGGCCATTTCGGCGAGTATGATTATCAACACATGGATTTTATCCGTGATACCTTATTAAATTATACTTACACCAACGTATCGCAGCATTATGATAAAGTCAATGCTCCAACAGTTGATGACTTGATCAACAGATTCAATGATGGCGTAGGTATAATTAATTATTGTAACCATGGAACAGTGGATAGCTGGGTGGTGACTGGATTCAATAACGCGAATATTCATCAGCTCACCAATGATTATAAGCTTCCATTTATCTGGTCGGTGGCATGTGATAACGGATCATTTAACATTGACGAATGTTTTGCAGAAGCATGGATGCGTGCTACAAACCCTGAGACAGGAGCGCCTACAGGCGGTATTGGCGGAATGTTCGCTACTATATTGCAACCATGGAGACCTCCAATGTACGGACAGGATGAGATGGTCGCTATCTTGGCAGAATGGCGTGAAGGCTATAAACATACGCTCTCAGGTGCTTCATGCAACGGAAACATGTATGTCTTGGATATGTTTAAAGATGTTTCAGGACAAGAGACACATAACACATGGATTCTCTTCGGTGACCCATCAATGATGCTCAGAACAGAAGCGCCTCAGAGAATGGAAGTCTCAGCAGTGCCATCATCGCTGCTCACAGGAATGACATCGCTGACAGTGAACGCAGACACAGACTTCGGCATCGCAACATTGTCACTGAATAACAAAATCATAGGCTCGGCATACGTGGAAAACGGAACAGCTGATATCACTTTCCCTGAACTCACAGAAACAGGCAAGGCTCAAATAGTTGTGATGGGATATAACAAAGTGACTGAGATAATGGACATAAACATCATGCCAGCAACAGGCGCTTATATCGTAGCTGATGCTTATAACCTTAATCAGGAAGATGGTCAGATGGACTGTAATGAATACATCGACCTCGACTTGAACGTGAAGAACATAGGCGTTGAAAAAGCTGATAACATAACAGTGGAATTGTTAACAGCATCAGAATATATCAAGTTGATTGATAGCACGGAAATAATAACAGCTATAGACGTTGAAGAAGTGCTGGAACTGAAGAATGCTTTCCGTTTCTATGTAAGTGCTGATGTTCCAAATAATGAGAAGATCAATTTCGTTTTGAAATGTAACGACAAGATAGGTGAATACGAAACAAGCTTCAGCATAGACGCTAACGCTCCTGTGTTTGCCTTGAACGAAATTACAATACTACCAAACAATATTGTGAAACCAGGCGAAACAGCTACATTGAAACTTGCTTTCGATAACGTAGGAAACGGTGCGGCATACGATGTAGTGACTGAATTGTTCGTCGGTTCTTCTGATATTACATTTGAAAATACAACAATGCATACTGAAGAGGTGGCAGCAGGTGAGACATTCTTCGTGACAACAGACTTCAGCGTGTCATCATCAGCAGCATTGTCATCAGTGTATGAAGTGATTTATTCAGTAGGTTCAAAACATAATGTCTTAAGATCTGCATACGATCTCGTGATAGGTTCTATAACAGAAGACTTTGAAACTGGTGACTTCTCGTCATACGCATGGATGGAATCAGTTGAAAATCCATGGGTCATAGATAATGTAAACCCTTATGAAGGATTATATTGCGTTAAGTCAGCGACAATAGGTCATAATAAATATTCTGTATTAAAGCTTGAAATAGATGTTCAGGCAACAGGTGAGTTGAAATTTTATAGAAAAGTGTCATCTGAAACAGACTCTGATTGTCTGGTGTTTATGGTAGACAGCAGAGAAAGAGCGAGATGGTCTGGCGAAGTGGATTGGGATGTATATTCATATAAGCTGACAAAAGGCAAACGTACCTTAGAATGGAGATATGTTAAAGATGGTGAGACATCTGAAGGCAATGACGTGGCTTTTGTGGATAAGATTTCATTCCCGCCTTATGCTATGATAAAACATCTTGATGCTGTGACAAATCTTAAAGCTAAATTGCAAGAAGACAACGCTTTGGCGTTGACATGGACAGCAAGTGAAAACGCTGACGAATATATAGTGAGACGCGATGGTGAAATAGTTTCAACGCAAACAGAAACAATGTTCACCGAAGAATTGGCAGAAGGCATCTACACTTACAGCGTCGTTGCGAGAAGCGGCGAGTCATACTCAGCTCCAGCATTCGTGATATTCGACCCTAACAAGAAATCGACAGAAAACATCAATGAATCTGTATCAGAAAGAATATCAGTATATCCAAATCCAACATCAGGAATGATATATGTAAATAGTGACGATTCATTCGATGCTATAGTATATAACTATCAAGGTCAAGTCGTTATGAGAAGAAATAATAATGACGGCCAGATAGATTTGTCAGATTTGACAGCAGGCGTTTATTTCCTCGAGATAAGAGAGAATAATAAGGTGATGATTGAGAAAATTATTTTAACCAAGTAAATATTTTAAAATTTTAGAAATGAGAAAATTATTTTTTGTAGTAGCAATGTTGTTTAGCACAACAGTGTTACTTTCTGCACAGGAATGGGTTGGTGTTTCAAAGAACGCTCCATTAAGAATCCAGGAAAGTTTGGTTTCATCATCAGAAGATGAAATCGTGATTGATGTTAAAGTCGCTGGTTTCTTCCAAAGTGCAGTCAAGACCCCAAAAGGAAAACAAATGATCATCAGCGGTGAAGACATGGCGTCGATGCTCGTTGCCGGCGCACCAGATCTTCCAATGTATCCTATATCTATGATAATAGGCAATACTGCTGAGATGAAGGTTTCCGTAGTAGAATCATCATACGTCGATTTCGAGAATGTTGAAGTCGCTCCATCAAAAGGCAATTTCAGCCGTGAGATAAATCCAAATGATGTTCCTTATACATACGGAGAAATGTATCAACAAGACGATTTCTATCCTGCACAACAAGCAGCATTGGACAATCCTTATATCTTGAGAGACTTCCGCGGACAGAATGTGATGGTTTATCCTTATGCTTACAATCCTGTAACAAAGACATTGCGTGTTTATACAGACCTCCGTTTGTCTGTTAAGAAAGTAAGCGACAATGGCGTAAATAAGAAAGTCGCTACAAGACGCAGCAGCAGCGTCTCTCCAGAAATGAAGGCTTCATACGAACGCCGTTTCATCAACTTCCCAACAAATGAGAGATATAAATTCATTGAAGACGAAGGCGAAATGTTGGTCATCTGCGTCGATGAATATAAAGAGGTAGTCGAGAAATTAGTCGAATGGAAAAACATCTCTGGCCGTCCTACAACATTGGCAGTGACATCAGAGACAGGCGAACTTGATGAACTTAAAGCTTATATCTCAAATTATTATAACTCAAATCCAAACCTTACATACGTTCTTTTGGTAGGTGAATACGATAATCTTCCTCCATACGAAATCATCGTGACTATCGATGGCATGCAATATTATACAAGATCAGACAACTACTACGGTAGATTGGATGGTGAAGACAACTACGAAGAAGTATTGGTAGGCCGTCTCTCAGTTAAAGACTTAGAAGATGCGCAAAATCAAGTTGATAGAATAATCTATTACGAACGCGACATTGACACAGACGCTACATGGTTGTCAAGAGGTATCGGTATGGGTTCAACAGAAGGTTATGGTCACTTCGGTGAAAAAGACTATCAGCATATCGACTTCATCCGTGACACCTTATTAAATTATACTTATACAGAAATATCACAAAGATATAAAGGCGTCAACGGTTACGAACCAAAGGCAGAAGACTATGCGGCTGACTTCAACAAAGGTGTCGGTATCGCTAACTACTGTAATCACGGTGAGGAATTGAAATGGGTTATGGGCAACTTCGACACACAATGTGTTCATAACTTGACAAATGACTATATGTTGCCATTCATCTGGACTTCATCATGTAGAAACGGTCAGTTTGACGTTGATGAATGTTTCGCTGAATCATGGATGCGTTCAGTAAATCCAAGCACAAAGGCTCCTATCGGTGCTATCGGCGGTATGTTCTCATGGATTTCACAGCCATGGCAACCACCAATGTACGGTCAAGATGAGATGGTGGCTATCTTGACAGAATGGCGTGGCAACTATCACCATACTCTCGGCGGTGCTTCATTGAACGGTAATATGTACATCCTCGACATGAGTCCAGAAGACCGCGGTAACACACATAACACATGGATCCTTTTCGGTGACCCTTCTATGATGCTTAGAACCAAGGCTCCTGAAAAGATGGATGTCTACTGCAGCTCATCATATCTTATGGTCGGTATGACAAACTATACAGTCAATGCTGATGCTGATTTCGGTATCGCTACATTGTCAAAAGACGGTGAGATAGTGGCTTCTTCTTACATTAAAAAAGGTCAGGCAAATCTTACATTCCCTGAACTTACAGAAGAAGGTATGATGAAACTCGTCGTGGTTTCTTACAATAAAGTCACAGAGGTGATGGATATTGAAGTTAAAAATCCAACAGAAGCATTCTTGATTTTCAATGACTACGACATTAATGAAACTGACGGTCAGTTGGATTACGGCGAGACAATAAACCTTGATTTGAATATCAAGAATATCGGTGTTAAAGAAACTTCTAATGTTGAAGTAGAACTTATTTCTAAGACTGACTATGCTACAGTAATAAACAACAAGGCTACTATAGCATCAATGGCTGTCAATGAAATAGCAGAGATAAAAGATGTGTTTAAGTTTACTGTCACCGACAATGTTCCTGACCAAGAAGAACTGAAGTTCGACATCAAATGTACATCTGGTGAAGGGTCATGGGCAAGCTCATTCTCAATCACAGCCAACGCTCCAAGCTTCACAATCGATACAATCTTCATTAAGAACAAGATGATAATGCCAGGTTCAAGCGATGTCTTGTACATTGCAGTGAAAAATGCAGGTCATAGCGAAGCACGTAATGTCATCTCAGAAATGATAAGCAGCTCATCAGATATCGTTTTCCCTGAAGCAACAATTACAGAAGAGTCATTGCAACCAGGTGAGGTGATGGAAATAGTGGCATTCTTCGATGTTGATGAAAATGTTGTAGAAGGTACAAAATATGAAGTGGAATATTCTGTTTCAGCAGGTGCTTATGAAATATCATCTAATTATTTCATTACAATAGCTCAGGCTCTTGAAGACTTCGAGACAGGCGACTTCTCAAAAGTAAACTGGCAGTTTGATGGCGCATCAGATTGGTTTATCTGCGAAAATGCATATGAAGGTACTTACAGTGCAAGATCTGGTAAAATAGCTGACAATATCGAAAAAGACAAAAAGAATTCTTCAATGTTTATCACTGTTGAATTGGTTGAAGATGAAGAAATCAGCTTCTATCATAAGAGATCATGCGATTATTACGCTAAGTTGGAATTCTACGTTGATGATGAAAAGATTACAGAATGGAGAGGTAACAACTCAACACCAACAGAATGGGAACAATACACTTATTTGTTGCAAAAAGGAACTCACACTTTGAAGTGGACTTACAACAAACGCCTTGCTGATCCAAAGGCTGACGACTGCGTATTTTTGGATAATATCGTATTGCCTCCACTTAGCATCGTTACTTTTGTTTCTCCTGTAACAAATCTTGATGCTGATGTTAATAAATCTACAATTACATTGACATGGACTGCTAGCAAAGACGCAAAAGAATACGTCATCATGCGTAATGATGAGCAGATTGCGGTAGTTGAAGAAACAACATATACTGATAATGTGTCAGGAAAAGGCACTTACACATATAGCGTCATAGCTAAGGAATATGATGGTATGTCAGAACCAGTATCTGTGACTGTTGAAGTTATAGAATTAAGTGTGAATGAAATCAACGCTAACGATGTGAACGTATATCCAAACCCAACCACAGGTGTCGTTTATGTCGATATGGATGAATCATTCGATGCTGTGATTTACAACTATCAAGGTCAAATGGTTAAGAGACTTTGTGGCAATAACAATCAAATTGATATGTCAGAACTTTCAAGCGGAATGTATTTCGTTGAAATAAAGACAAATGATAATACTATTGTTAAAAAAGTATTGTTAAAATAATTATTAAAATAATCGTTAAAAAGGTTTTGCAATTATGTAATAAATATTACATTTGCAAAACCTTTGCTATTAATATCAAGGTGAGAATGTAAGTGAAATACTATGATTATGAAAAGATTTTTTCAGTTTACAAGAGTTATGTTGTTGACTCTAATTGTTGCTGTGTTTTTTTCTTGCAACAATGATGTTAAAAAAGTTGAAATTGACAATCAATTTGCTGTATCATTATTTTCAGGTACTGTAAAGGTTGGTGATTTGTTAGGAGGTATAGGCCCAGGTTTATCTGAATTTATTCAGGTTACTGAAAATGGAAGAATCTATGCTTATTATGCAGATTCTGTCAATAATGCTGTTGTAGCAAGCGATATTCTGTCAGGAATACCTCCAATTACATTTAATACAAGTGGAGAGTTTGAAATTCCTTCAATTCCAGCATTGCCTGACATACCAGATTCTCTAATATCCGACTTGCCAGACATACTTGATTCTCTAATGCCAGGCTTGCCAGATATTCTTGATTCGATATTGCCTGAATTGCCAGGTATCCTTGATTCGTTAGATATACCAGATATACCAGATCCAGATTTGCCAGACATGCCAGGTACACTTGACTTCCAAGACGTTCCAGGAGTAATAATTGACTCTATTTTGCTTCTTGACTTCAAAGACTTTGTGTCAGTTCCATTTGAATATGAAGGCTATGAAATTGAGTTTGTTCAATTGAAAAATGGAAAATTAAACCTTGCCTTGTCAACTGACCTTACACTGGTAAGAAATGTTGTATTGTCAACAGATAACATCAAGATGGGAAATGGCTCTAGTATGGAAATTGCCTTTGATTTTACTAAAGGTTTAAACCAGGAAATCAACCTTGATCTTACAAATTGTATCATTGCTCCAGAAAATAAGAATATTACGTTCTCGGCAACATTGATACTTGATGTTCCTCTTGAGGAAGGCTTTGAAGGTGGTTTATATACCGTAGACGTCAATGGCGGAATTATGGATGTTGAGTTTAAGACAATAGATGGAAAAATAAATGATTTTGTCTTTGATTTCATCGGAAGCCACGACTTTGACTTCTCTATACCAAATGTAGGTGGAAATTTGAAAATCGCTACTCCAGAGTTCAGCATCAAATATGTCAACACATTCGGTTTTAGAGCAGATGGCGTGATAGATTCATTATATCTCAGTGATGATGCAGGTAATAAGACATCTTTGATAAAGGATGGTCAAAGAGTTGAACTCTCATTAAATTCAACAGGTGGAGCTTATGACTCAATATCAGAGTTGGATGAAAAACTTGTCGATGATATTAATATCTTGCAAGGTTTTAACAAAATTACATTTAATGGTAATATCATCCTCGGTTGTGATGAAGTGACTGATAATATGATTACTGACGATTCTCATATCGATATCATTGCCGACTTGTCTATTCCATTGGAATTTAAAATGGAGGATCTCAACTATACAAACAAGTTCGATTTTGACCTCTCACTTAATAACAATGAAGAAAACGAAGAGTCAATTCATTTGGATAACATCTTCGATGATTTAGAGTTTAAGCTTGTATTTAACAATGCTATCCCAATCCAGATAATGCCACAGGTGTATGTGCTTGAAAATGGAGTTGCTATCGACTCATTGTTTGAAGAAAAAGCATGTATTCACGGCAAGTTCGATGAGGAGATCACTGAAGATATATTGGTAGTTCATGTCACAGGCAATAAACTGGAAAATGTTCAACGTGCAGATCAGCTGATGTTGGATATTACATTGTCAACAGAAGGAGAACGAGTGGTCTTAAATACTAATGACTATTTTGATCTTAGAATTGGATTGAAGACCAAGACTTCAGAAATTAATTTGAATGAATTTAACTTCTAAAAGATTGTGATTATGAAAAAAATATACAGATTTTTCGCAATAATGACATTGTTGTTGACAACAGTGGTATCTAAGGCTCAAAATGATGGTATTACTTTGACATTGTTGCCTCATTTCTCATATAATAATATGTATAATCCAGCGATACCTGTTGAATCAAGAACGGTGGTAGGTGTCGGCGTCTCCAATATCAACTTCTCTGTATTCAACTCAAGTATCAAGTATAATAATCTGTACACATTCCATAACGACGGTTCTGTTTCTTTGGATGCTAACAGGTTTATAAAAAGCCTCGATGAGCATGACAACTTCATCAACAGCAACGTCTCAATGGATATCTTTAGAATAGGTAAACGTATTGGAAGACTCTTCATTGACCTTGACTATCGTATGAAATATAATGGCGAGTTCCATTATTCAAGAGATTTCTTGGGATTCTTCATCAATGGCAACGGCAACTATCTTGGAAAAGACAATCCTGCTGACTTCAGTATCGGTGCAGATGTTAACGTATATTCAGAATTGGCATTGGGATTACAATACAGAATCAATGATAAGTTGTCTGTTGGTGTCAGACCAAAACTTTTGATGGGTTTGGCAAACTTGTCTGTCAACGATGATGGCACAAAGATTTATACAGATGAAAATACATACGAGATGACTGCCGATATCAATCTAAATATTGAAGCAGCAACAGTATTGGATATGGATGACATCTGTCGTCTCAGTGAGTTTTCTACATATTTTGAAAATATGGATACACTTATCTTGGAAAATATTTTCGATGTTCAGGAAAATATAGGCTTCGGTATTGACTTCGGCGTTTCTTATACTTTCAACAAACATTTCGGAGTGGCAGCTGGTGTCTATGACCTCGGATATATCACCTGGAAAGATACAAAGGTAAAGCATAATCATAAGGATAATGTCGTTATCAATGATGCTTTGTTCAATAGCATGGACGATGTTATGAATATGAATATTGACTTTACAGACTTATATACAACAATGATAGAAGATGTTTGGGATAATGACTCAATATACAATGGAGGTGACTATAAGACATCGTTGAAGACAAGAATTATGCTTCAAGGTTATTATGAATTATGTCCTTTGGCAAGATTTACAGCCATCAGCCAGTTGTATTATGTCAAGGATAAATTCCGCCCTACATTGACATTGGCTTATAGCGGTTCATTCTGGAGACTCTTGAATTTCACTGCTAGTTATACTATGTCAGAATATTCAGGCAATAGCATAGGCGCTGGTTTGGGTATCAATCTCGGTCCTTTGAATGTCTATGTTATCACCGATAATGTTATGATTGCAACAAAGTACAATGCTTCAACAATGGAAATGCTGACATCGTATGATGCGGCAAATATAAGACTCGGTTTGGTGTTGACATTCGGCAATAGGAGATAATATTGAAAAAGAGTGACTTTTGTGTCGCTCTTTTTTATTTATAATAAGAACAATTTAAAACATAATGATATGGAAATAAAATTCATCGGAGCAGCAAGAGAGGTGACAGGCAGCAAGCACCTCATCACCACACGTCACGGAAAGAAGATACTTCTCGATTGTGGTATGTTTCAAGGCAAAGGTCTTGAGACTGATTCATTGAACAGAAACACTATGGTTGAGCCGTCCGAGATTGACCATATCATCCTGACACACGCTCATGTCGACCACTCAGGACTGATACCTTATTTCTATAGAAGAGGTTTCCGTGGTTCTGTGATATGTACCGCAGCTACACGTAACCTCTGTTCTATTATGTTGCCAGACAGTGGCTTCATCCAAGAAAACGATACCCATTGGTTCAACAAGAAAAGAGCACGCCAAGGACTGAAACCAGTCGAACCTATATATACTGAGAAAGACGCTCACGCTTGTATGGAACTCTTCATCAGTGTGCCGCTCAACCGTCAGTTCCATATCGACAATAACATAAAGGTGAAGTTTACCAATACAGGTCATCTCCTTGGCAGTGCAGCCGCTACCATAGAGATAGATGAGTTCGGTGAGGTGACACGCATAGGCTACACAGGCGACATAGGTCGTAACAACAACTATCTGCTTCGTGCGCCAGATGCTTTCCCACAATGCGATTATCTCATAGTGGAAAGTACCTACGGCGACAGACTGCATCAGAACAAGCAGCTCTCAGAAGACGAACTGTTGAGAATCATCAAGCATACCTGTGTCGAGAAGAAAGGAAAACTTATAATTCCATCTTTTGCTATAGGAAGGACACAGGAGATTGTCTATATCTTGAATAACTTCTATAACGAGAAGAAACTGCCGTTCATACCTGTTTATGTGGATAGTCCTTTGGCTGTCAATGCGACGAATATCTTCCGTCTGCATCTTGACCTCTTTAACAAAAATGTGGCAGAAGTGCTTGAACATGACGAAGACCCATTCGGATTTGGAACCTTGAAATATATCACCAACGTGAACCATTCCAAGGCCTTGAATAGGAGAGATGAACCATGTATTATCATCTCCGCTTCAGGTATGATGGAAGCCGGCAGGGTGAAACACCATATAGCGAATAACATTGATAATCCTAAGAACTCAGTGCTTGCCATCGGTTATTGCGCACCGACAACATTAGGCGCTCGTATATTAAGAGGAGAGAAAGAGATTTCTATCTTTGGTATGCCACATACTGTTAATGCGGAGGTCTTCAGCATTGATGCTTTCAGCGGCCATGCCGACTATAAGGAGATGGAAGAATATCTCCGTTGCCAGAACCCAGAGAAGGTGAAGAAGGTGTTTGTTGTCCATGGCGACTATGAGGCACAGCAGCCATACAGCGAAGTGCTGAGAAAAGCAGGATTCAAAGACGTGGTGATACCAGAAGCGGGAGAGGTTTTTCAGTTGTGAGTAGAGATACGCCGAACACACCGATGAAATAAAAAAAAATGTGTTTGACACGTCTTATTAATGTGGAAGTTGGGACGTTCTAGTGGTATTTTTTATTTTAAAAAAACAGAATATATAAGACAAAATTCATATATTTGTCCAATACAAAATATAGAGAATTATGATAAAGAAAACATTACTGACGATAGGAATTATTCTATTTTCCTTTATGTCTTATGCGCAGATTGCGTTAGAACATGCACAAAGTGCATTCTCTGCAGGCAACTATTCGGATGCTGCACAGCTTTATGAAATAATGGCTTCAACAACAACAGATCAGGCAGAAAGAGGAAAACTGTATGATATGGCTAATAAAAGTAGGGAAATCCCTATGCTATATGAGCAGGCTGATAATGCTCGTAAAGCAAATGATTATAGATTAGCGTTGGAGTGTTATGAAAAGATTATCAGTTATAATCCTAATGAGTCAGTTGCGAAGAGTCAGAAAGATATTATGTTCGCAAAATATACAAATGGTCATAAATATGTTGACTTAGGATTGAGTGTGAAATGGGCAACATGTAATGTCGGAGCAAGTTCTCCTGAACAAAGTGGTAAATATTACGCATGGGGAGAGATAAATGTATTGTCTGTATATGACAGTTATTATAATAAAACATGGGGTAGGAATATAGCTGGTATACAAGGTAATCCGCAATACGATGTTGCTAGAGCTAAATGGGGAGCTACTTGGAAAATACCAAACCAAGTAGAAATGGAAGAATTAATAGAGAAATGTACTTGGATATGGACTACGCAAAATGGTAAGAATGGTTATAAAGTGATCGGACCAAATGGTAACAGTATTTTCCTTCCAGCAGCTGGTTTTCGTACTGATTCTGCCCATGACGGGAAAAAACCATTAAGAGATGTTGGCGTTTATGGTGATTATTGGACGTCTACTCCAAATAAGAAAGATGATACATGCCATGCGAAGATGTTTTGGTTTGCTAACGGTGGTAAGGGCATTGGGCGTAGCTATAGATACCTGGGTTGTTCCATTCGTCCTGTTATAGAATAAAAGCGAAGCATGTCGGCATTGACAAAAAAAGAGCGGTCATGCCGACTATAAGGAGATGGAAGAATATCTCCGTTGCCAGAACCCAGAGAAGGTGAAGAAGGTGTTTGTTGTCCATGGCGACTATGAGGCACAGCAGCCATACAGCGAAGTGCTGAAATATCGTAAATTGTTCGACCAATTATTATTAAAGTATAAAGTATCGTTATGATAAAGAAAATATTTCTGACAATAGCAATAGTAGTATTGTCGTTGGCGTCATATTCACAGACTGCTGTTCAACAGGCAGAGAAGGCGTTCGCTGCAGGTGAGTATTCAGATGCTGTTCAGCTTTATGAAGTCGCTGCATCAACAATGTTAGGCAATGATACAGAAAGACAAAAGTTATATGATGCAGCTAATAAATGTAGAGATATCGCTGCAATTCAAACTAAAGCAGAGAATGCTTATAAGACTAAGAATTATAAAACAGCGATAGGATATTATGATCAGATTCTCAAA
>JAZKYG010000130.1:0-21892 GCA_045612025.1 Bacteroidales bacterium | reverse complement strand
AATAAATCTTACACAGAAAAAGTAAGGCCGTGCCTGGTTGAGGAGAATATAAAGGTTGCAGAGAATCCAAATACCTTGTTGCCGGTCGGGCTTGAGTCATCAAACATGATTGGGAATTTGATACTGACCGACTTTGATGAGCAAATAGAGTCTCTTGGATGTGAATATTACGGACGCTATGTGGATGATATGCTATTTGTGTTCAAAGGCAAGGTTAATGAAAAGCAAGGATATGTTATCAAAGGGTTCCTTCAAGAAAAGTTTGTTGACAACGAGATATTAGAATGTGTTGAAGTTGGTCGTGAAACGGAATACCATATATGTAGTCATCCGGAACTCGTCATTCAAGGAAGCAAAGTAGTAATGGAAGCCTTCAAGGAAAGTGGACCGAGGGCAGCATTGAAAATATTTGAGAAGAAACTACGTGAACAAAGTAGCGAGTTTCGTTACTTGTCCGATGATGAAACTGTTGACCAAGACTTTGAGAACGAAGCCTATGAATTGCAATATACTGATAGCCCTAATAAAATAAGGAATATCAACGCCTTTAAGGCAAACAACTATGGTATATCCAAATATTTAGCAAAAAAGATCAATTTAGCTGCTTTTATATCTGAATCAAAAGAAGATAAAGATAAAGATAGCCAAACAGCAAATCAAATTGTAGCCCTTGTAAAAGGATCTGTTGCAATTGATATGCATTATTTGTGGGAAAAGGTAATCACATATTTTGTTATTAAGGATGATGCAAGTAATCTTAATAGAATCTTGCGGCAGTTGAAGTCGGCTATTACATGGCTTCGAATACCTGATAATAAAGAACGTGAGAATCGGCTAAAGGATGATATGATGAAGAAGCTTGGCGCTGCTATTATTTATGCGTTAGCACCTGATCCAACTTTCTTGGGCAAATTAAAAGAAGGAATAGTCAACATTGATTCTAATGCTGTCAAGCAATTTAGACTGGCAAACATGACACGCCATTCTCGATTTGGAACAAGTGCCCTAAATTATACAGAACTCATTACAAGCGATAAACTGAATCTTTACAAAAAAGACAAAATACAGATAGATGCTAATCAGGTCAAAGTGAACATCTTTTATTGGCTAAGTCCTCGTTTTGTGTACTATTATGAGTTGTATATGCCAGTGTTACTTTGCTCCTTGAATCCTGATGAAGGCATTTTGATGCTGAATAAGGTTAATGAGGAGACTCATAGCTTATATCGGCAGTTGAATTTTGTGTGGATGAAGATGTTCGACTTATCTGTGGATATTACTCCCAAACTGTTCGATACAGTACCCATTTCTGATAAAGTATTAAAAATAGAAGCTTATGAAGTCATTAAGAACGGCTCATCGGAAGAGAATGTATATAAGGATTGTGATAAGACAATTGGTATAGTAAACATGAAAGTCGAATCTACAAATTACGTTAGTAGCTTAAATTCTAATCCAGTCTTATCTAAAACTCGTAGTGTGGCCCTTAATCGTATTCTTGATGAATCGGATCGCCAAAAATGTGAGGTCTTAGTCCTCCCCGAGCTGTCAGTTCCTTTCCAGTGGATTGAGCTTTTAGCGACCCAATCTCAACGAAAGAAAATGGCGATTGTTTCAGGCTTAGAATATGTGATTAATAAAGCAGGTGAGGCTTTTAACATCGTAGCAACGTTCCTGCCTATTCAGTGGGCAAAATATAAAACAGATTGCATTCCTGTACTAAGGTTAAAGAACTATTATGCACCGAGTGAAAAACAGATGATTGTAAACAATGATCGTAAGTGTCCAAAGAGTTTATCGCCAGCAAACTCATGTTACAATTTGTTCCATTGGCGCAATAGTTATTTCACTGTTTATAACTGTTTTGAACTCGCTAGTATTGAAGATCGTGCTTTGATGAAAGGCAAAATTGACTTTTTGATAGCGACCGAACTAAATCGTGATGTTTTATATTATTCTGATATTGTGGGATCTCTTGTTAGGGATTTACATTGCTTTGTTATTCAATGTAACACTTCTCAATTTGGCGACTCAAGAATTATGCAACCGACAGAATCAATCCTCAAAAATATGGTGAGAGTGAAAGGTGGGAAATCTGAAGCCGTCCTTGCCGAAATCATAGAAATATCATCACTCCGTAAACAACAAAAGGAGTCGGTCAAAAAATATGCAAATCCTAAGAAAGAAGCGGAGGAAAAAGCGAAGAAAAAAGCGAAGAAAGTTGATAGGGAGTTTAAAGACACACCTCCAGGCTTTAATGAATATGATATTATGACTAGAGAAAATGGATATGATTTGATTAATCCTGCTAACTAATAGATAAAAGAATTAATTATGAATTACAGATTACAAGACATCATGAAAATGATAATCCCAGGGCTGTACTTAACGGCACTGATCCTTGGATATGAGATATTGAACTCAAATTTCGACATTGATACTTCAAAGTGGAAAGATTTGTCGGCAATGGTAGTCCTGCTGATCCCTTTTGTGGGGTTTGTTCTAGGATATTTTGTTGAGTGTGTCACTGCGGGAATTGAGCACGGATGGTATGCACTGAGGTGGAGACGACCTTCAAAGAACATATTGGAAGGTTCCTCAAAGTATCCTGTAGCAAACATAGAAAAGATTAAGATGAAACATCAGCTCACGAGTGGTAACATATCGAATGATAAAGCCAATGAGGTTCTGCAGACTGCTAAGCAATGTATTCCGAACAAAGAGGTTGTAGAACCATATCGTAATAATGCAACATTAGCTCGAAATATCTTTGGCGCGCAGCTCATATTTACTATTATCTATGCTGTATTGCTTGATGCTTTTTACACTGAAGTTTACTGGTATTTATCATTATTTGCCTTACTGGTATTTCTTGGTTATTGGATACACCATAACCATGTGTATGTGAAGTATGTACTGGCCGAGTATGGTAAAAGTTTGGCCTAATCGATTATGGAGGGACTATCCATGATTTTGTATAAATAGAAATTACAGGGGTTCACATATGAAGTGCACCTCAAAGCTTTGAGGTGCACTTCATATGTGAACTTCCTTTCATTGGTGGATCCCGTATTCCTCTAATTCATTACTATTATCTAATATCCTTAACCTCTTTGAAACTTTGTGAGCCGATTTCAAGACATTGACGTTTACTCTTTTATCTACAGAGACTCTCCATATACGTGCTAGGACATTGTTCTGTACATGTGTGGTGTAATTAAAATAATAGTGCTTCCCTTACCATTATTGTATCATTCTTATTAAACCAAAATGCATTAATAATTAATGGTCATAGGTCTTTTTTGTATGTTATATCCTTCCAATGAATTGAATAAGCAGTTTCTGCTGCATTATCAAGATACTCTTGTAGGAATTTGAATGGAAAAGGGTAAGTCATCATTTCATTCCAACGCCCAAAACCAAATTTTAGCATCTCACAGATTTCAAAGATATGCTGTTCTATGAGTTCTGGACTTTCTTTATGAAGTATAAATATACGTCGAGCACGAGGCATCTTATCCATTTTAGTTTTTGGAGTAATCTTCATAGATTCACTATTAGTTCCCGAAATATAGGAATATGAAGAGTTTGGCTCTCCATCTATACCCTCAGTTTTCCAAAGATGGAAACCTATGTAACCACGAAGATAGTTATGAGCAACTTTCTTTCGTTTGAACATAGCAACAGTTTCTCCATCATTCGCCACTAGACTATATGCTTTATCAATCAGGTTCACATCTAAAATCGGTATTTCATCTGTATCGACGATAAAATATACATTGCCGTCTTTGATTAATGCCATATAATCCCTGGCTCCTCGTATCTTATCGTAGTCGAAATACTTTAGCTTTTGAGAAACAAAATCTTCAAAGTCCACACCCTGATTATCTTGTGAAAGCCCATATTGTTCGATTACAATATTTTCTTGTTGGTTGATTTTCAATGATGCACCATGAACATTACCATGATTGATTTTGTATCTGATAGCATTCCAACCCTCAAGCATATCTGCCAGAGGTTTAGGCATTACTCTTTTAGCTAAACTATCCTTTACAATTAGTTCAATGAGTATTCTTCTTACGCTGGAGGTTTCAAGCAAGTCAAGCTTCTCATCTCCATGAAATATTATATGTTGGAGGGCATTACTGTTGTTTAACATTCTTGTCATGGACTGAGAATACAGAGTTGCCTCACATTCTTCTTCTTTTGGCTCACATAATTTGATTATAATATCCTCGGGCGATGGCTTTTTGGGAAAAACAAGATTACCAGTCATAATTTCTTGTGCTTCCTTCATAAAATTCGAAATAACAGACTTGGATCCCTTTGTTTGAAATGAATCTTCAAATGAGATACTTCTTCCTGAAAGATACTCTTGTACAAGTGCCAAGATTCCATCTTTAGTTTTGCATTCATCATAATGTATGACCTGGGAATCTGTGAAGTTTACCTCTAATACCCCTTTGTACTCATCATTAACAGATTCTACAATCTGCCAGATAACGTACAATTTTCCATGAGAATAATCTTCTACATTATATGGCCAATAAGGAACAAGGTTTCTATTATCCTTGAAGTTTTTCTTCTGTATGAAAAGTTTCTTTAGGTCATACTCACCACTTTTCACGCTTTTAATGATTATTGGTTTTACGGCTTGACCAGACCAATAATCACCATCAAAATCTTTGGCAATCTGAAACGTACAAGTTTTGTACTTTGCAAGTTCTTTTTCATTAAAAGGATTAGAAAACGATGTTGTTCGAGCTGTAAGATTCATGTATTCATTAACCTCTATTTTAAGACATACAAGTTCTTTGCGACTCTTGCGAACCCCAAAATTCTTGTCGTCACAAACAAGTAACGAGCCATCGTTATACATCATATTGCTATTCTTTTTCTTTCCAAGAGAATTTATAGCTAATGATGCAATGATTCTTTGCTGTAATTTATCTTCATACTTTTCGAGAGTATTATTCCAAGCTTTAACATCGTTGTATGCTCTAAGACTTTTAAGAACTTCTTGCTCTTTCCCTTTGATGGTTAATATGAAGAATTGAACAGAAGGGAAATGTTGAGCACCCCATCTGTTTCTTATTCCAGTAACAGATATGAAAGGAACATTTCCGAGTTGTTCATAAGCCAGATTCTTCCGTTCTGGATCCGTACTATAATAAGATACGACCGAGTACTTTGCAAAGAACCTGTCTTTATCCCAAGAGACTTCTATTCTATTTGTAGTGATAGGAAGGCTCTTTATATAATTGTAATCTAATATTATCTTTCCCATTATCCAATGATTCTTTTGAGTGTGTCAATTGCACTTGGGATGATGTTGCCGTCATTGTCAATGATTCCATGAATTTCTGTTACAGCATCCATGGACTCTTCAGGAAGTTGCAACATACTAACAGTAATGAGTTGACATCCTAATCTTTCGCACTTAATCTTGCGTTTGTCTTTTGTCGCTAGTTCACCCTGTTTATCATTATGCTCCACGAGAGGATTCATGTTCTTAACATCAAATGCAATCTTATAAGTTCCGTTAGGATTACAAATGACAAAGTCTGCTAACTCATAGTCGCGACCTTCAAGGTGCTTGAAGTCTTCCTCTTTACAATTAGTGTACTCTAAGACTATTGCCTTGAAAGCTTCTTCACCTATTTCACCTGCATAATCTGTCTTTAATATCTCTGGATGAAGAATTAAGCCACCTGACTTCCAGTTAGTGGCATAACCATTTGCAATAAAGTGTTTGCGAATAACATCATTCTTCATCAGCACATCCAACCTTACAGTAGAAGGTGATATTGGTTGAGGATATGGCTTCCCTTTTCCTTGTGGGCAAATGTCGTTCCTGTGATTTGGCTCAAAGGAGAAGAAGTATTCGTTGTTCTCATTCCTTTGCCAGTCACCATAGCATTTGCAGATGAAAGTCAATTGTTTATCTTCTTCAACTAATTCGTTATAATCATCAATGACAGGTTTCTTGATGATTGTTTGCTTATAACTTTGATTCATCAACTGGTTTATCTGCACATTATGAGGTACAGATGTGCCTTCCTCAATATCGTCGTCGAAATCATCCTCTCGAACAGGATGTGGAGTATACCTAAGGGCAATACTGCGCATTCTGTCGAGTTGCCTTTTGACGTAGTTGGCATTGTTGCATCTAACAATTTCTTCAGGATTTGCTGTGGTTGAAAGTTCTTTCGGCATTGTAAGGATGTACTCTGCAAGTGTACGGAATTCTTTGGTAAGAGACTTTTGAAGGTTGTCTTTGTCAAAATACTTAGTCATATCCATATCGAACAGAATGTATGTTGTATGTGGCTTGTTTCTTGTACGGCACAAGCGACCAACAGCTTGTTCAACAATAGTTTGGGCCCATGCAGACTTGTCTTTGCCTATGCCTGGATTGTTCTTGTCGCCAAACCAGAAATTGTTAGAAAGAGCTCTGCATAACCATGAAGCAACCTCGTTCTTTGAGAGACAACCACGTTCATAAAGCATCATCAGGGAGAGCATGGCATTATAAAGGCTTTTCTCAAAAGTGGACTCATTACTATCCTCACTCATCAATAGATATGCACTTGGACATTGAACATAAACGGCATCCCAGTCTTTTTTTAGTCTTACACCATTTGTTTCCCAGTTGTCACCTTTGACAAAATCAAGACCATCGGGAATTTCATACTGCATGTTGGCGCCAGCTTTGAAACTTGCATATGCAGATACCAACATGATTTTAGAATCCTTGCTTTCGCTGAGTTCTTTAAGAATTTCCCCTTCAATCTCTTCCCAATCTTTTGAGATTCTAATATGGTCATTAGACCAGTCGCTCGGGAGTTCATCTTCAAATGAAGTATTCTGATGCTTATATGTTCCATCTATCAGACAGCTTAATACATTTGTCTGGATAGGGTCACCATTTCGATTTTGGAAGAATATCATGCTTCTTATGTCTTCATGGTTAATAAACCAATGATAGGCTTCAATAAACTGGAACAGGCGATAAAGATGGAAGGAAATACATTCTCCTTCCTTTTGGGACTTCATGAGTTCTCTCCGAGTACATTTGAACCAGAGCTCGTCAAGACCTTCCTCGCGAGCCTCTTTAGAAAACATCATTTTATACTTTTCAGGCAAGAATGTTTTCTCATTCCTGTTATCTTCGAAAGTATAGTGCTCCAGTGGTTTTATTTCTATTTGATGACCAATTGGATAAGTGTAAGAAACGAGATTATCAAATGTCTTTCTATCATGTTCAGACAAGATATGAACATTATTTCCAATACTCTCTTTTAGATATTCTATGTCGCAGTTACTGATCACGGACGAACTTGATGCTGTTGCTGAGCACAACACGACGGAAGTTCCCTCAGTCCTCAATAGATCAAAAATGATCTTCTCAGGTGTAGTGGAAATTTCTCGACAAGAAAGCCGAACTCGATGCTGGTTGTCTCGTTCATCAACTTCTTCCTGATACAATTGAACACCTTGTGAATAAACGGAGTAATCTGGCAGTTTTAACTTCTCTTCTCCTTTATTGATAATCAGATTCTTTCTGTTTGTCATAAATTCAAAAAGCTGTTGCTCAAATTGGTATTCCGAGTTTGTCTCGAAACGAGAGAAGAGTGTATGGATTTCTCTTTCTCGGGTTGGATAACCTAAATAGTGGTTCTTTGGTAATTTGTTTGCAGAAAGTTCATCTTCTGCTTTTTCGAACTTTTCCACACTCTTTTGAAATGCCTCATTGACAACCTTGCTTAATTGAGCTTTAATGGCAGTGGTATTGCCTACAATCAACGAAAGGAATTTGTCCATTGGCACGACGTAGTCAAATCTTTGTTTTAAATCAATATCATCCTCTGCGTGATGCAACTTAAACTGTTTCTCACCTTTGTTGTAGCATATGAAAGAATGTGATTTGTCGTTGGATTTAGAGACATTGAGTTTTAGAGCAGGTCCAGAGAAAAATACACCTCGACGATAGTCCTCAAGTTCTTCTATGTCGCCCAAGAAAATGTTCTTGTATGGCTCTGTCTTTCCTAGAGTCTTCTCCCAATTTGTTGAGATGATGTTATTTGCTTTATTTAGAGAATCATCGAGTAAACTGCCATAATATTCGTCCGACACATGATCTGCCATATCTATCAGTTGCTTATACTGAAGATAACCATTGTAGCCCTTTGAAAATCTATTTCTTCCTCCAGAACTTTCTATAGCTTGATCAATGATAGCATTGCGCATTGCAATTGCGGCTTGGTCTGATTCATCTAGTAGAATCAGGGTTTTCTTTCCTTTTTCTGTAATGTCATGAAGGCTGATTTTTTCACCAAGAATAGGGTCTATGCCGTACATTGCTTTATGTACGGTCATTAGGAGAACTTTTTTCTTTTTATAATCAACCTGAGGGTAAACTTTTGCCAAAGAGGGAAAATCACGCAGGACTTTCCCAATGTCTAAACGACGACCTTTTTTCTGTCGGTTATATACCTTTTTATATAACTCAAAGAAGTTTCGAACGTCTCTTCTGAGTTTCGTTTCTCCTTCGGTTATCTGGGATTGAACAAAATCGTTATTGTTGTTACCCTGAGTAAGAATCAAATTTTTAACACCTTCGTAGGTTTTTTTGATTTTACTGCAGGCATATCTCAATTCATTATTGCTTCCTTCTGTTTTCATCTCACCGATTCTGTGTTCTATCTGTTCGATGAATCTGCGGAAAGAATCAGTATCAATAGCCTTTTTTATTACCTCTGTATTATTTTCAATAACTAATTTTTGGTCTTCTTTAATCAAACTATCTTGCAAATCAATGAACCTGTCAATCTCTCGGTTCATGCCTTCTACCAACTTGTTTTGAACGCAGAGAATAACAATACGGTCAAAATGCTTAGGATAGTATTCACATGTCAGTTTTCCAATCGTATAAGACTTTCCTCCACCTGTTGCTATGTCACAGATGTGGAGTCCTGGCTTTACATAATTTTTAAATATACCTTCAACATGTTTACTCAGTTTTTCCTTGTATGTTTCTTTCGCTTGAATCATTCTGACAATAAAATATACAACTAATAATCAATTGATTAGTATTTAATAATCATTTACCAATACAAAAGCGGCCAAATATAGAATTAAGCACGTCGCTACTGCTAATCTCGCCGGTGATGCTGCCTAAATAATAAAGGACTTCCTTCAAGTCTTGTGCAACAAACTCTGTGGAGATACCCATATCCAAGCCTTCCTTGACTTTCACCAAGGATTCCGCTGCTTTTATCAGGGCTTCGTAATGACGTAAGTTGGTGACTAACACCTCGTTTTCGCCAACAACCAAGTTTCTTCCGTAGGATGCGATGTCTCTCTTTAACTTCTCAATATCTTCGTCATTCTTGGCTGAGATGAAATCGTATTTGATGAGGTTTCTGATATCGTAGCAGTCTTGTCCTGTGATGCTGTATTTGTACTCGTCAAGCATATAACCGCCGTTGTTTTCTATGTTTCTCTCAATAGAAGTACGCAAGTTGTTTATGATAAATTCTGAGTCCATCCACATGGCTTGTTGGTTCAAATCGACTTTGTTGAATATCAATATCAGCTTTTGCTTCAATAAGTTGACATTGTTAATGATAAATCTTGCTGATTTAAAATATGTGTCTGAGCCTTGATTTAAATCGAGGAGTCCTAATACGATGTCGGCTTCTGATATCTTCTTGAAGGCGCGTTCAATACCGATTTTTTCAATGGTGTCATCGGTTTCTCTGATACCAGCTGTATCTATGAATCTGAATGTCTTTCCTTCGATGTTCAATGTCTCTTCAATGGTGTCGCGAGTGGTTCCTGCGATGTCAGAGACGATGGCTCTTTCTTCACCGAGCAAGGCGTTGAGCAAGGTACTCTTGCCAGCGTTGGCATCTCCGACGATAGCGACAGGTGTGCCTTTCTTGATAGTGTTGCCAAGTCTGAAAGAATCAGTGAGTTTGTTGATATGAGCCGAGGCTTCTTCAATTAAGTTGTTGAGTTTTGTTCTGTCAGCGAATTCCACGTCTTCTTCGCTGAAGTCGAGTTCGAGTTCCATCAATGAGGTGAGGTCTAATAGTTTGCTTCTCAATACTTGAAGCTCTTTTGAGAATCCGCCCTTGAGCTGGTTCATGGCCACACGGTGTTCTGCTTCATTCTGTGATGAGATGAGGTCGGCAACGGCTTCTGCCTGAGTGAGGTCCATCTTGTTGTTGACAAATGCTCTCATGGTGTATTCGCCGGCTTCAGCCAATCGCGCGCCGCTCTGGATCAGTATTTCCAAAATCTTGTTTTGAATGAAAGGAGAACCGTGACAGACTATCTCTGCTGAGTCTTCGCCCGTATATGAATGTGGAGCCTTGAAGAACGTAAGCATCACATCGTCAATGATTTTTCCGTCTAAATCTGTTATTTCGCCATAATACATTCTGTTCGCGACAATACTGTCAAGCGTCAATTTTTTCTTTCTGATAAATCTCGAAAGGGCAATCTTATGACTGTCTTTTCCAGACATTCTGATCATTGAAACTGCTGCTGTTCCTGATGCGGTCGCTATGGCGCAAATGGTGTCGTTCTTCAAAAAACTCATATCTTTATCTTTTAATTATATGAAACTCAATTTCTTCTGCTTTAATATTCTTTGCAATTATCCTTTTGTCTTTGTCTAACACATATATGGTCGGAGCAGTCATAATATCATATTGGTTTATAATATCTTGACTTACATTGGAATAATTGTCTTCGCTTATGTTGATGTATAAAATCCTTAAATCTTTTTGCCTGTTCTTTACCAGTCCTAAAATACGTTTTTCTCTGATACATTTCTGACAATCAGGTTTATAGAAAAATAGGATTGTATTTTTACTATCAATGTCTGATAAATTGATTTGATTGCCTTCTTCGTCGGTATATGAGAAAATAGGAGGGATGCTGCCAATAGTAATATTTCTTAAAATATCAGCTCTCTTGATGATTTCATTTCTGATATTTTGTGTTAAATTATTGATTTCAAGCCTAGAAAAGTAATTGTCGCTTAAATGGATATAAATCAGATCATTGTTGAAATATCTTGAATATAAATACCAAAGTATGTAATCTCTGACTTCATTACAATCATTTGTTTTTAACATCAGTTCATCAATGTTTTTGCAAATGACGTCGGCATTTTGATTTGCCATATAATTATTGAAATAAACGTCAAGCTTATTCTTTAAAAGTCGTGAATTCAAGATTCGGGTGTCACAAAGTGGCAAGTTGTCAAAATAATTGCCAATCGTTGATTCTTCAATGAATTTTATATATGTATTTAAGAAAGATGATTTGTCTTTACGTAACATAGATTCTTGATATTCATAAATTTCTCTTTTTATGGAATCTATTTTTCTTGCATTGTCTGGGAAATATTCCATCTCACTTTCCAGTGCTTTGATATAAAGCTTGTTGTGAGTTGTTTTAGAATATATGTCAAAATATGCGGATGTTTCCTTGCTGCCTTTTACCTTATAACTATTCAGTTCCATAAGTTCTTCAACATGTAGGGAAAACTTCTGGTCTTTACCTATCAATATTTCAAAAAGAGGATTTTGCTTGCTGTCGGTAATGACGTATATGCCTTCGTCGTATTTTTGAGGATTTTTAAAAGTCTTCTTAGCTGAAGATATTGAACTAGTGTCTATTATAATCTGTGTCTTGTCGCTTTTATATTTTGAAAAGTATAATACGGTATCATTGATGTCATTTATTCTTACATCGATGTTAACCTGCGATAGTAGTATTAAAGGCAGAAATGTTAAAAAAAATATGCATGAAATCTTAAAAAATACGGACTTCATAGTTAATTTATGTTAAAAAGCCAACAAAGATACTCAGAATATTTTTTTTATCAAAAAATAATATATACTTTTGTCGCATAAACCAAAATTGAAACTTTATATGAAAAGCAAATCTTTATATTTGATTTTATTTGCACTTGTATTTCAGAGTGTTACATTTAATGTATTATATTCTCAAAATGAAAATACATTAAGGATTGCCTTTTGGAATCTGGAGAATTTCTTTGATCCATTCGTGGATTCGACACTTACGTATAATGATTATACGGAGGATGGTTCTCAGCATTGGACATTGTCGCGTTTTTATAAGAAACGAAACAATGTTTATAAAACGGTTCTGGCGCTTTCTGAAGGAGAACCTTTGGCGGTTTTGGGGATGTGCGAGCTGGAAAACACTTTTGTCACGACTATGTTGTTTCAGGAGACACCATTGAAACGTCATAACTATCGCGTCATTCATTATGAAAGTGATGATAGGAGAGGAATAGATGTGGCGATTGCATATTCGCTTGATAAGCTGCAACTTATAAGCAGTGGTGTGATTAAGATTAGAAATCCTGACAATAAGTATTTTAAGACACGTGATATCTTATATGCCAAGTTCTATGACAGGCAAAGCGATACCTTGCATTGTTTTGTTAATCACTGGCCTTCACGTTATGGCGGAGAAAAAGAGACTATCTATCTCAGGGAATTGGCTGCATGTGTTTTAAAAGACAAAGTCGATTCCTTGATAAGAGTCAACGGCTATATTCCTAAGATTGTTATTATGGGTGATTTTAATGACACGCCTCTGGATAACAGTATGTTAAATGTGTTAAATGCAAAACCTCCATGGCGATCTCATAGAAATGATACCTTAATAAATCTTTTTGCCGAGGCAGAAGATCTTGGATTTGAAGGCACTCTGAAGCATCAGTATAGATGGCAGATTTTTGATCAGATCATTATTAGTAATAGTTTGTATAATGATTCAAAATCATTGCGTTATATAAATAATTCTGCCACCATATTCCATCGGGATTTTCTGTTTGTAGATGATGAAACTTATGGTGGCAAAAAGTTATTCAGGACTTATGTCGGACCAAGATATCAAGGAGGATATAGCGACCATCTTCCTGTTTATATTGATCTTAGAAGTACTTATTAGGATTTCTTTTGCAAATGTCGATGAAACTGCAATTGCTGCATTTCTTCTCATCTTCGGTTTGCTTGAATGGAATGTCTTTGTTTAATATTTCTTTGAATAAGTCTGAAAACATAGACTCGCAATCTGTTATTAGATTTTCATCATTGAAATATTCGCTATTGTTTGATAATGAAAATATTCCTTTGTTTGTTTTTCTTAATCCAATAATGCCAGGTTCAATGTTTTCTGCTTCAATGTGCATATTTGATTTCTTGTATAAGTACTTGTAAATCAAAAGTTGTAATGACTTGTCACTAATTTCTCTCAGTTCTTTGACATTCTTTATGATTATGACATCGTCATTATTGACAGCGCCGCTTTTGTAGTCAATGATTCTGATTGTGTTTCCGACTTGATCAATCCTGTCAGCGTTTCCTAATAAGTTTACATTTATCTTGTATTCTGGGATAGGGATGCTTGCGAAGAGATTCTCTTCAAGACCAATTATCTTCATTGTCTTGTTCACCTTTAAAAACTTCATCTCTTGGATGATGAAGTTTTTAATCATCTTATACATCATCTTGGAACTTAAATAATTGAATCCGGTATTTGGCAGACCGTTAGGAAAGTTGTTGTCAGACAATGCTTTCTTCAATGATTCCTCAAAATTTTTTTTGTAAATCTTTCGGTATTTCTCTAATGTGATTTCCTCATCGCCGAAATGCTTATAAAAATATTCCAATGTAGTATGGATGATGGTTCCGATAACGTTGCTCTGTATAAGCTCGTTAGGAGTATTATCATCTATTTTTTCTATATATTTCAAATAGAATTTTAAAGGACAGTTCAAATAGCATGAAATAGATGTTGGTGATAATCCAGATACCTTATCATCAGATACAAATGAAAGTTTTCTTATGATTTTATCATATACTTCATCAGTTTTAACAGCCTCTAATTTTTGTGTTTCCTTGTTGTTGTTGCTAGGCGATTTGTATATCTTTTCCTTTATTTTGACATTAGGGTTTTTAGACGGCATCTCATGTAATATCTGTTTGATAAACCGGCTGGCTTCACCTTCGCCCATACCATCCGCTAATGTGTTGTAATAAATCTTGATGTTTTCAGCATTCTGCAACAGTCGATAGAAGTGGTAGGCATAAACAGCTTGTTTGTTATTATATGTAGGTAATCCATAGTGCTTTCTGAAATCAAAAGGAATCAGACTGTTAGCATTTTTTGATTGAGGGAGAATGCCTTCGTTAACACTTAAGATATGAACTGTTTTAAAATCCAGATTTCTGGTTTCTAATAATCCCATTATCTGCAGACCACCATGAGCACCTTTTAGATTTATCGTCATTTCCGATGATGATTGCCTGTAAAGATTCTCAATATCAGATATTTGTATTATCTGCTCATACTTGTTCAGAAGTTTGTCTATCTTATTGATAATTCTTCCTGCAATGCTGATTTGATTGGTTATGAAATAGGTGTTATCATGATTTTTTACTTTACCGTAAATTGCTTTCAAGAGTTCTTTTATTGAAGCAATACAGGAGAAAGTGTCGTTCCATTTTTTTGATATGACACATAAGAAATTATAAATGTCAGACTGTTCTTCTAAACATTTATAGTCTTCAATATTGATGTAATATGCTGATTTCTTTATGTATTCGTTTTTCCAGTTGAATAAATGTTTTAATTCGTCTTTAGTGAAAATTATTTTGACTAGTTCAGAATTCAATAATCTTGTGAGCGACCAGAAATATATTCCTTTGTTGCTGCTTATGTTTTTCTGGAATGCAAATAGATGCTGTAAAAATTGATTAAGTATGGTTTTTGAATAAGGGAATCCCATTGTTACCTGCATTTTATCAAACTTGTCAGGGATGCAGTTTAACACAGGGATAAGCATTGATTCATCGGATAGAACGATGACTTTGTTTTCATCATCCTCTTTGTTCTGTGATTCTCTGTGTAATTCTAGTTGTAAGGCATTTGTTTGAATTACAGCGCCAGACGCCCCGATGATATCTATTTGTTTTGAATCATCCACGAGTTTCTTTCCTAAAAAATTAGGCTTTATAGACTGAATGTTTTTGTTTCTTTCAAAGAATTCTCTTGCAAAAATACCCGCTTCCTGTTTGTTGTCTTTGAAATAGTATTCATCCAGGTCCCAAATAAGAGAAGCTTTCTCATTCTGTATTAGTCTTACGATAATTCCTTCTTCTGTCTTTGTCATGGCATTGAAACCAGCAAAGATGATTTTTCTATTGCCAATGATTTCGTGAAGTCTGTCTTGGTTTAATTCGTATAGATATCTGGAAATCAATCCGTAATAACCGTAATTGTTTTCTAGCAGAACTTTTCTTAATGATTCGTAATAGTCGTTTAGTGATGAGAAGAATTCAATGTATTTTTTGTCGATATTGTAGTTCTCATTTAAGAATTGGAGATCTATTTCTTTAGCATCTTTGGTGTTTTGAAATAAGTCTTTAGCATTTACAGCATATTGGTCTATTTCGTCAAAATCTTTTAACATTTGAGATGCTAATCCGTAAATGTCATTTGACGCCAACTTACCCGCATTATTGACAATTTTAATTAGTTCAAATATAATGTCAATATTGTCAAGTAGTTGTAATCCGCTCCATGAGCACATGGCTTCTTGAATGGAAAGTATTTGCGGCAACCATACGTTTTTTTTATAGTCGCTTTTCATCAATTCCATTCTCAACTTCAAGGCTGCGCGTTTGTTAGGAAATATAATCGTTAATGATTCTTGTGACAGATCATAATTCTCTTTGATGTAATTTGCTATTTCTGTGATAAAAGCCATGTCGCTGCCTCCTTTAATTGTTCCTGTGTTCCTAAATCAAACCAATAGTTAGGCTGAATGAATTTTGATCTTACATTATTGCTCTTGCTGATTTCTTTATATAAATCAAACACATAGCATTTCTTTAATTCGAAATTGTAAAAATATTCTGGTTTGATGAAATGCAATCCGCTGAATGATAGTAATTTGAATCCATCCTTAAACTCTTTTTCTCCGTCATATTGATTGGTTTCAAGATTCATTCTTCCAACGTAATTGTCATTCTCGTCAAATACGATTTTTCTTTTGTTGTTGCGGTCTTGGGTAAGAAGCCAAGCGGCGTCATCTGAGTTTGTAAAATCGTTATAAGCAGATTGAAAATCAATATCAGTGATTATATCGACGTTATGTATCAGAACCGCCTTGCTGTCTTTGAAGTAGGGCAGAGCTTTTAGAATCGCGCCGCCAGTGTCAAGCAATGATTCTCTTTCATCCGAGATTTCAATGCTGACGTTTTCGTATTTCTTTGTCTTGAAATAATCTAGTATTTTTTCTCCGTAATGATGTATATTTATAACAAAGTGATTGAAATTCTGAGAGATGAGATTATCTACTACAATCTCTAATAAAGGCTTTTGGTTTAATTCCACCAATGCTTTCGGACGGTCGGAAGTCAGTTCCTTTAATCTTGTTCCAAGTCCGGCTGCCAAAATAAATGCCGTTCTTTTATCATTCGTTTTCATAGACATAATATTTGTTTTGGACCAAATGATTTAAAACCACCTTTATTTGAGGATATTTCTGATGCAATGCCTTGGCCGTAGTTTCCGCAAAGAAAACGGAACGATGTTGGCCGCCAGTACATCCGAAGTTGACAAACAGATTCTTGAAGTCTCTTCCAAGATAGTTGTCAACAGATTGAGATACAATAGACTGTGTCAGTTCAATAAAATGATGAACTTCTTCGTATTGGTTTAGATATTCCTGGACTTCAGCATCTTGTCCTGTCAGCTTTTTATATTCTTCATAACGTCCTGGATTTGGCAATGCTCTGCAGTCGAAGACGAAACCTCCGCCATTGCCGCTTCTGTCTTCAGGGACACCGCCGTTCTTGTATGAGAAGCTGTTGACAATTACTGTTAATTTTTCATTTTCAGTATGTTGGTATTTAGGCAATAACTTTTCAATCTGACTCAAGATATTTGTCAGTTCATCGGCTTTAAAAGGGAAGGAGAGATTGTCTCTTAATGAAATCAGTTCGTTTAAAGCGTATGGAATGCTTTCGATGAAATGTTGCTTCTTTTGAATCAGACCTCTAAATCCGTATGCACCAAGTACTTGCAATAATCTTAACAAGATGAAAGCCTTATAGTATTTGTCGAATCCAATCTCTTCAACATTAACATATTTGCTTAATTCTTTTTTGTAATGAGAAAGCATATCATCTCTTAAGTCATTAGGTAATTGAGCTTTTACCTGATATAATAATGATATTATGTCGTATTGAAGCGGTCCTTTTCTGCCTCCTTGGTAGTCAATGAAATATGTCTGATTATCTTTAATCATGATATTCCTTGACTGGAAGTCTCTGTACATGAAGAAGTCGGCTGGAGCTTCCATTATAAAGTCGGCAATGTTTTGAAAGTCAGCGTTTAACCTGCTTTCGTTAAAATTGATTTCGTCATTGACTTTCAAGAAATAATATTTGAAATAGTTTAGGTCGTCAATAACTGAACTTCTGTCGAAAGAAGGAGCAGGGTACGCTACCGAATAATTCAGGTCCTTATTTCCTTTGATTTGAAAATCAACAAGATTGCTGATGGCTTGTTTGTATAAATCTATTGTTGTATTGTCGTATGAATTGTTTTTTACGCAGTTCTGAACATAATTGAATAAAGAAACATCGCCTAAGTCGGATTGTATGTAGCAATCTTTATCTTCATTTACTGAAATTATTTCAGGTACGGGAAGATTGTTTTTGGAGAAATGTCTAGAGAAATCAAGAAAAGCTGTGTTCTCCTCGATGTTAGAATTATAAGTCGCGATATATGTTTTGTCTTCTGTTTGTATTCTATAGTAAATACGAGATGATCCAGATGCCGGCAACATTTTGATGTCAACGATTTTTTCAGATAAATCATTATTCATCAACTTGATGATGCTTTCTTTTATTTCCTGTTTGTTTTTCATTGGGATAATATTGACAGACTACAAATTTACAACTTTTTCGTTTCTAAAAACTAAGCATCGCAAGGATTTTTGCCTAACATTTAGAAGTAATTTCGTTAACATAGTTTTTTGTATTTTTTTTAGTTTTCGCGTCAAATTATTTTTATCTTTGCAGAAAATTAAGAGAATGAGAGATTCGTCTTTACATTCTTATGAGTATCAACCCTAATCGAAATCTCGCAAGAGATGGAGAATTAAAACTATTAAAATATGAACGCTAACGAACGTAATGAAATTGTGAAGCTTATACAGCCTAACATTTTGCCTAATGCTGTCGAAATTGAAGTTAAAGTGACAGATGATGAACAAGTTATTGAACAGGTTTTACCAAATGAAGTTGCAGAAAATGTTGATGAAGAATTGGTAAATCTCGATATAATTACAGATGAAGATGATGAAAATGAAGAAGTTGAGACTGACTATGATTTCTCTAACTTAAATAAATTAGAGTTAATAGAGATTTTAGAAGAGACAGTTCAGGATGCGGACGTTGTTAAGATTAAAGATAAAGTTGTTGCTATAAAATCTAATTTCTTGAGAATCTGCAAAGAAGAAAGAGATAGAGAAATGGAACAATTTATCTTGGATGGTGGCGACAAAGAAAACTACGAACATGTAGAAGATCCTTTGGAAATTCGTTTTAAAGCAGCTTTCGGAATTTTCAGAGACAACAAGTTGAAATATAATGAAGCTCTTGAAGAACAAAAACTCGTTAACCTTCAACAAAAGAGCGCTATCCTTGAAGAACTCAAACAACTCATCAATTCAGAAGAGACATTAAAGAAGACATACGATGAATTCCGTAATCTTCAAGATAGATGGAAAGAGATAGGTCAAGTTCCTGCTACAGAAATCACAAACTTATGGAACAACTATCATTTCTTGGTAGAAAAATTCTACGATAAAGTTAAGATCAACCGTGAATTACGTGATTTAGATCTTAAGAAAAACTTGGAAGCAAAGATCGAATTGTGCGAAAAGACAGAAGAACTCCTTCTCGAAAAATCAGTCACAAAGGCTTTCAAACTCTTGCAGAAATACCATGACGAATGGAAAGAAATAGGTCCAGTTCCACAAGAAAAGAAAGATGAGATCTGGGAACGTTTCAAAAACACTACAGATAAGATCAACCAAGTACGTCGTGAACATTATTCAAAAATCCAAGAAGAACAACAAGGCAACTATGATGCAAAGGCTGCTATCTGTGAAAAGATAGAAGAACTTCTTAGCGATAACATCAACAGTATCGGCGCTTGGCAAAAGAAATCAAATGACGTCAATGAACTCTTCAAAGTCTGGAAGACTATAGGTCCAGCTCAAAAGAAACTCAACGACGAAATCTGGGCTCGCTTCAAAGGCTCTATGGATGCTTTCTTCAGCAACAAGAAAGAATTTTTCAGCAGACTGAAAGAACAACAATTGGAAAACTATAACAGAAAATTACAATTGTGCGTTGAAGCTGAGGCTCTTGCTGACAGCAAAGAATGGAAAAAGGCTACAGATCGTATCAAGAAACTTCAAGAAGAATGGAAGAAGATCGGTCCAGTGCCAAAACGTCATTCAGACAAGATCTGGAAACGCTTCCGTTCAGCATGTGACGCTTTCTTCACAAGCAAGTCAGAACACTTCAGCGGCATCAAAGGTGTTGAAGAAGAAAACCTCAGACTTAAGAGAGAACTTCTTGAACGTATCAAGGCTTACGAAATCAAGGCTGAACGTTCAGAAAACATGGAAGCAATCAAGGCTTTCCAAAGAGAATGGATGGCTATCGGTTATGTTCCAATGAAATATAAAGACGCAACACAAGACGAATATCGTAAATCTATCGACGCTTTGTTCGACAAGATGAAACTTAACGAAAACGAGATTTCAACAGCTCAATATCGCAATATGGTTGAAGGTATGAAAGATGACCCAGAATCACGCGATAAGGTTAGAAGAGAACGTAACGTCTTGACAAACAAGATTACTAAGTTACGTGAAGAAATCAGCGTCTTGGAAAACAACATCGGATTCTTCTCTGGCAGCAAGCAATCAGAAATCATGAGAGCTGAGTATGAAAAGAAAATCAACAGAGCAAAGAACGACGTTAAAGTCTTGGAAGCAAAATTGAAAATCCTCAACGAGCAGTAAATAATTATTTAAAGAGCTGTACGGACTGTGCAGCTCTTTTGTTTTTAGAATATGGGCGCAAATACTTTTGGTTATAATTTCACTCTGACTACCTTCGGCGAATCACATGGTGAAGCTGTCGGTGGCGTTATTGACGGATGTCCTTCAGGCTTGTCAATAGATTTTAACATGATCGAAGAAGAATTGCAAAGAAGGAAGACCGGAACCAGCACTGCCATGTCGCAGCGAAAGGAATCTGACAAGGTCATTTTCCTTTCCGGTATCTTCGAGGGCAAGACCTTGGGAACGCCAATAGCATTTATGGTGAAAAATGAAGATGCAAGGTCGGCGGATTACGAAAACATAAAAGATATATATCGCCCGTCGCATGCAGACTTTACCTATCAGCAGAAATACGGAATCCGCGATTATAGAGGCGGCGGCAGAGGCTCGGCGAGAACATTGCTGCCATGCGTAGTCGCTGGCGCCATCGCCAAACAAATACTGCATCAACATAATATCGAGATACTTTCTTTCGTCACACAGATAGGCGAGGAGAGAAGCGATGCTTTCTCATCGGAAGAGATAGTTGATATATTGAATAAGGTTAAGAAAGAAAACGATACCGTCGGAGCTGTGGTGCGTGTTGAGATTGACAATATGCCAATAGGTATCGGCGAGCCTCATTTTAGAAAACTGCAGGCGGTCTTGGCACAGGCGATGTTTAGCATCAACGCCGTAAAAGGTTTTGAATATGGAGAAGGATTCCATGCAGCATCGATACGAGGCTCTGAATGTAACGACGCCTTTGTCAATGATAACGGCAAGATAAGGACAAGGACCAATCATTCAGGTGGCATACAAGGCGGCATCTCGAACGGAGAGAAGATATATTTTAATGTGGCATTCAAGCCAATTCCGACAATAATGCAGTCACAGAAAACCGTGGATGTCAATGGCGAGGAAGTCGTTTATGACGTTGAAGGACGTCATGACGTCTGCGTGGTTCCACGAGTGCTGCCAGTAGTGGAGGCGATGACTGCGATGGCAATTTTGGATTTGTTTTTTTTAAGTTGCAAAGTCACGGAGTGAGTCCTGAAGTGGCGGAACATATATAACATAAGGCACGCCTTATGGATTGAAAAAAAGAGTCGAGATTCTCGACTCTTTTTTGTAGTTGTTTTAGTTCCGTTAGTTGATGTTAGTTATGGATAGTTGTTTGAGTTGTTCGTTAGTTAGTGTCAGTAATGTTAGTTTTGCCTAGTTGAAGTTTGCATTAGTATTTAATAGTAGGTATTAGTAGGTGTCAAATCAATAATTATCTCTTTTTGGCTCGAAGTAAGCTTGTGGATGAACGCATGCTGGGCAAGCTTTAGGAGCTGATTTTCCTTTGTGTACATAACCGCAGTTACGGCATTGCCATTCGATTTCTTCGTCACGTTCAAACACTTGGCCAGATTCTACGCGAGATAACAATTTGCGGTAGCGTTGTTCATGAAATGCTTCAACTTCAGAGATCTTTCTCCATGCTGTTGCGATTGCTGGGAAGCCTTCTTCGTCAGCGATGCGTGCGAATTCTGGATAGAGGTCGACCCATTCTTCGTTTTCGCCTTCAGCTGCTGCGCGTAAGTTTTCCATGGTGTCGCCGATGACGCCAGCTGGATAGCATGCTGTGATTTCAACCATGCCGCCTTCTAAGAACTTGAAGAAACGTTCTGCGTGTTCTTTTTCTTGTTCTGCTGTTTCTTC
>JAZKYG010000129.1:0-4931 GCA_045612025.1 Bacteroidales bacterium | reverse complement strand
CAACATTGAGAACCACATGAAATCTTCATACATCGACTATTCGATGTCTGTTATCGTTGCACGTGCGCTTCCTGATGTCAGAGACGGATTGAAACCTGTACATCGTCGTATTTTGTACGGTATGATGGATATGGGATTGTTATCAAACCGCCCATATAAAAAGTCTGCTAAAGTTGTTGGTGAAGTTTTAGGTAAATATCACCCACACGGTGACAGTTCTGTATATGATGCCATGGTTCGTCTTGCACAGCCTTGGAACATGCGTTATCCAATGGTCGATGGTCAAGGTAACTACGGTTCTATCGACGGCGACAGCGCAGCTGCTATGCGTTATACAGAAACAAGATTGAAGAAGATAGCAGAAGAAATGTTGGTCGACATTGACAAGGACACTGTCGATTTCCAAAACAACTACGATGACTCTGAAAAAGAACCAGTAGTGCTCCCAGCATTGATTCCTAACCTTTTGGTTAACGGTGCCAGCGGGATCGCTGTAGGTATGGCAACAAATATGGCTCCTCACAACTTAAAGGAAGTCATCGATGGCATCATTGCTTATATCGACAACAAAGATATCACTGTAAGTGAGTTGATGCAATATATCAAAGCTCCTGATTTCCCAACAGGTGGCATTATCTACGGTTACGAAGGCGTTAAAGACGCTTTCGAGACAGGTCACGGAAGAATCATCTTACGTGCTGAGACAACGATAGAAACTCACGGAAACCACGAAAGAATCATCGCTACATCAATACCTTATCAAACAAACAAGGCTGAAATGATCAAGAAGACAGCCGAACTTATCAACGATAAGAAGCTTGAAGGTATAGCTGACATCCGCGACGAATCGGACCGTAGCGGTATGCGCATCGTTTACGAATTGAAGAAAGATGCTGTATCAAGCGTGGTTCTCAACAAGTTATTCCAGATGACCGGATTACAAAGCTCTTATTCTGTAAATAACGTAGCTTTGGTAAAAGGCCGTCCACAGACATTGAACCTCAAGCAATTGATCCAATATTATGTTGAACACCGTCACGAAGTAGTTATCCGTCGTACTCAACATGATTTGAACGAAGCCAAGAAACGTGCTCATATATTAGAAGGTCTCGCAAGAGCTATTGACATCGTTGACGAAATCATCGCAACAATCAGGGCATGTAAAGGCGGTTCTTCTGAAGCAAAACAAGCTTTGATGGAACAATTCGGCTTCGACGATCCACAAGCTGCAGCTATCGTAGCATATCGTCTCGGTCAGTTGGCTGGTCTTGAAATCAAGAAAATCTTGGATGAATTGGAACAATTACATTCTCTTATCAAGCACTTACAAGACATACTTGATAATGAAGGCATGCAATTCGATATCATCAAGACTGAACTCATCGCTGTTAAGGAAAAATATGGCGACGAAAGAAAGACTATCATCGAGCACTCAGCTGATGACATCAGAATTGAAGACTTGATCTCTGACGATCCTGTAGTTGTGACAATATCACACCTCAATTATATTAAACGTACCAACCTCAGCGAATACAGAAGACAAAGTAGGGGAGGCAAGGGCTCTAAAGGTTCTGATGCCCGCGATGAAGACTTCATCGAACATCTTTTTGTGGCAACAAACCACAACTATATGCTCTTCTTCACTGAAAAAGGCAAGTGTTTCTGGCTTAGAGTATTCTCAATTCCAGAAGGTACAAAGACAAGCAAGGGTCGTGCAATTCAAAATCTTATCAACCTCGAACCTGGCGACAAAGTCAAGGCATTCATCAATGTACCAACCTTAAGCGATGAAGACTTCATTAATAATAATTATGTCATCATGGCTACTAAGAAAGGTATCATCAAGAAGACAACCTTGGAAGCTTACTCACGTCCTCGTCAAAACGGTATCATCGCGTTGACAGTAAGAGAAGGTGACGAATTGCTTTCAGTATGCCTCACCAACGGACAACAGGAAATGTTGATGGCACTCCGTTCTGGTCGTGCTATCAGATTCAACGAAAGCAACGTAAGACCAATGGGTAGAGGCGCTTCTGGTGTACGCGGCGTTACATTGGCAGACGAAGAAACTGATGAAGTAGTAGGTTTGATCTGCGTAGATCCAAACGGAACATCTGATATCTTGGTAGTTTCTGAAAAAGGTTACGGTAAACGTTCCGAATTAGACGAATATCGTGTAACTAACAGAGGTGGTAAGGGTGTCAAGACACTCAATATCACAGACAAGACTGGTGACTTGATCGCTATTAAAGACGTTGTTGATGGTGACGACTTAATGATTATCAACAAGTCTGGCATCTTAATCCGTATTGCTGTCGATACATTGAGAGTTATGGGTCGTGCAACACAAGGCGTCCGTTTGATCAACTTACGTAACAATGATGAAATAGCAGCTGTTACTAAAGTCAGCGCAGACATCATTGAGACTGAAGAAGAATTATTAGACGATGAAGCATTAAACAATGAAGAATCAGCAAATGAAACACCATTGGCAGATGAAACAGATGCTTCAAACGTTACAGAAGAAAATACAGACAATCAATAATTTAAATAACACAAAAAAAATTAAATAAAATGAAAAAATTGACATTCTTAGTAGTTATGTTAGCATTCTTCGCTAATGTTTCTATGGCACAAAACAAAGAACGCGTCAACGCATTCAATTACAATAAAAACGCTCAAGGTTATATCACAACCGCTGAACAATTGACCAAACAAAACAGAGCAGACAAAGCTGCAAAACAAATGGGTTTCGCTAAGATAGAACTCGGAAAAGCAAAAGCTTCTATCGACTTGGCTGCAGAAAACGAAGAAACTAAAAACGAAGCAAGAACATGGCATTACTATGGCATCGTTTATTACAAAATAGCAGCTTATCCTGAATTCAACGACTTAGATCCAGATGCATTAGACAAGAGTCTCAATGCTTTTATAAAAATCATTGAATTAGATCCAGCTTATGCAAACGACAGACAAAATATGTTCGACATTTATCAACATATTCAATCTATCACATCAAATTATTTCAACAAAGGCGCTGTTGCATACGAAAACGGTGAATATAAAAATGCTATTGACTGCTATATGGCAGCTTATAAATCAAATTTAGTTATCGGTCAACAAGATAACGAAGCATTGCTCATAGCAGCACAAATCGCTCTTTACAACGCTAAAGAATATGAAACAGTTACAACTATCTGCAACCAATTATTAGCAGAACAATACGAATCTCCAAAAGTTTACCAATTCTTAGCAGTTGCTAACAGCCAATTAGGTAACGATGAAGATATGCTTAAATATATCAATGAAGGTAGAGCTAAATTCCCAGAAGATGACAATCTTATCAATGAACAAATCAATGCTTATTTAAAACTTAAGAGAGAAGCTGAAATCATTGACCAGATTAAGGAAATGGCTAACAAAAACAGCAACAACTCAATCTATTGCTTAATCATTGGTACAATCTACAGTAACCAAGAATCAGAAATCTACAACGTGGATTCAGCATTGGTATATTACAACAGAGCTATCGAAATCAATCCAAATGATGAAAATGCATACATCAACGTTGGTAGTATGTACATCGACAAATCAGCAGCTTTGATTAACAAGGCAAACGAATTGCCACTTGACAAATTCAAAGAATATGATGCATTGATCGCTGAAGCAAAAGTATTCGACGAAAAAGCATTGCCATACGTAGAAAAAGCATACGAATTAGTTCCAGGTGACGACGCTATCAAACAAGCTTTGAGAACATTATATGTTCGTTTGAAAATGATGGACAAAGCTAGAGCATTAGAAGCAGCAGCTGAATAATCTTTAGATACAAATATAAATTAACAAAAGAGTCATGGAGTAGAAATACACATGACTCTTTTTTATTGTCCCCTAAACTCTATTTAACATAATGTTTATTATTTCCCAAAAGTAACTTTAAACAAAACAACTGTAAATTAAGCACTTAAATGCCTAAATCTTAATTCTATTTAACATAAGACATATAAAATATTAATAATTGTTAAAATGTGATTTTATTACGAATTAACATATTTTTATACAATAATTTTTGATACCTTTGCTAATGAGAATCAGAAACGAATTATCTTTCTTAATTCTTTAGTAATCAATAATTAAAATATAGAAAAATGGAAATTCAAGGTAAAGTCGTTCGTTTAGGTAATTTAACCGAAGGAACAAGCCCTCGCGGCGCATGGAGAAAACAAGAACTTATCATCGAGACTATTGAGCAATATCCAAAACAAGTATGTTTGGTATGCTGGGGCGATCGCGTAGCTGAAGCTCAAAACTTCACTCCAGGACAAACTATCAAGGCTCAAATAAGCATCGAATCAAGAGAATTTAACGGCAAATGGTATACAGACGTCAGACCTTTCAGATTTGACATCGAAATGCCTCAACAAGCACAACAACCTATGCAACAGCCAATGCAACAACCACAAGGATTTGCTGCACCTCAACCACAGAACAACATTCCTGTGACTGATTATTTTGAAACTGATAATGGCGATGATTTGCCTTTTTAATGAAGTCAATATGATTTAGTTAAATAAAAAAAAGACGCTTAAGCGTCTTTTTTTTATTCATTACTGATTGACATTACTTGTCCGCTGTTGGTATCAAATATTAACTTCATCTTGTTCATTGGAATCAAACTCACATTGCCGAACTGACTTATACTCATTCTGCTTTCTGATAATTTCTTTTCTCCTAAAGAAACATGCATTGTTACATTAGCTGAATTTCTGTAAAATAATTTATTCGTATATGTAGCATTTTCTATCTCATCTTTAGACAATTTGTTAACGTGGGGACTTACTGACAAGTCGGTGAAATTAATTTTTACAGGCTCCCCTACTTTAGAGTTAAATCCTTCTGTTTCAGAGAATTTAGTTATTGTAACTGCGTTT
>JAZKYG010000128.1:0-38398 GCA_045612025.1 Bacteroidales bacterium | reverse complement strand
GCAGTGGGGGGTGATATTTTAAAACTTAAGAAAATTAATAGTTATGTTATTCGAAATAAAAAACTTACATGTCTCAGTTGGAGGCAAAGAAATATTAAAAGGTTTTAACTTAAGCGTCAATGAAGGTGAAATTCACGCCATCATGGGACCTAACGGAACCGGAAAAAGCACCTTGGCAGCAGCAATCACAGGAAGAGAAGGCTACGAAATCACAGAAGGCGAGATTTGGTTCAAAGGCAAGAATATCATGGAGATGAGTCCAGCCGACCGTGCAAACGAAGGCATCTTCCTCAGTTTCCAATATCCTGTTGAAATCCCTGGTGTCAGCATCCAGAACTTCATGCGCACTGCTGTCAATGCAAAGCGTGAATATCAAGGACTTCCAAATATGCCAATGCCAGAATTCATCAAGATGATGAAGGAAAAACAAGCTATGGTTGAAATCACAGCTAAGTTACAAAACCGTTATGTCAACGTCGGTTTCTCTGGCGGTGAGAAAAAGAAAAACGAAATCTTCCAAATGGCTATGCTCGAGCCACAACTCGCAATCCTTGATGAAACAGACTCAGGTCTCGACATCGACGCTTTAAGAATCGTGGCTAACGGCGTAAACCAGCTTCATAGAGACGACAACGCTTTCATAGTAATCACTCACTATCAACGACTTCTCGACTATATCGTTCCTGATTTCGTCCATGTGATGTACGACGGACGTATCGTCAAATCTGGCGACAAGTCACTCGCATTAGAACTTGAAGAAAAAGGTTACGAATGGATTAAAGACGCCATCCTTTAATATTTAAATTTGTAACTTATGGAAAATCAAGATATTAAAAATATGCAGAACAAATTCATCGAATATGCGAACAGTTCGATGGAAATGATTTCTGCCAACGACACTCCAAGAGTGAAGCAATTACGTCAAGAAGCACTTAAGAGTTTCATCGACAATGGCTTCCCAACAAAGAAGATGGAGAAATGGCGTAACTCTCGTATGGTAGAATGTGCCAACGAAGATTTCAACATCGACAAGATTGAAAACAAGAAACACGATTTCTGCTGCGTGATACGCGAACTCGACACAGAATCAGTATCATTGACAAACGGCAGATTCTCTGAAGAAGAACAACTTAGAGTCCTAGAAAACGGCATCGTCATTGGCAGTACACGTAAAGCAATGCAAGTATATCCAGAATTATTCGAGAAATACTTTGGAACTTGCAACATCAATGACAACAATGGTTTTTATGATATCAACACAGCATTGTGGCAAGACGGTTTCTTCATCTACGCACCTAAAAACGTTGTCGGAGAAAAGCCTATCCAGATAATAAAAATCATCGATGAGGAAAACAATCCATTCATCCAGACACGTAATCTCATCATCGTTGAAGCCAATGCGCAATTACAAATCATTGATTGCGACGACTCTATAAAAGAACAATCAAGTTTTGTAAATTCATATACTGAAATATTCATTGGAGAAAACGCTCAACTTGAGAACTACAAACTTCAAAATTTGAACGACAACTCTTCATTGTTAAATACAAACACTGCCAAACAATTAGCGAACAGCAGATTACAGGCTCACACCATCAGTTTCAACGGCGGCAAGATCCGCAACAACATACACGTTGACATTGACGGAGAAGGTGCAGAATGTAACATTTACGGATTATACCTCGTTGACAAGAAACAACATGTCGACAATCAATTGAAGGTAAATCATAACGTCGCTAATTGCAACAGCAACGAAAAATTCAAGGGCATACTCGACAACAATGCTACCGCTGTTTTCAATGGTCATGTTTATGTCGCACCTAACGCACAGAAAACCATTGCATATCAAAACAATAGCAATATCATCTTAACAGACAAAGCTAAGATTAACACATTGCCATTCCTTGAAATCTATGCCGATGACGTGAAATGTTCACATGGTTCATCAATCGGACAGTTAGACCAAGAAGCCATGTTTTATATGCAACAAAGAGGTATCAGCAAGGAAAACGCACGTATGCTTCTGATGTATGCTTTCGCTGCTGAGATAAGCAACAACATCGGCATTGAAGCACTTCGCGAACGCATCGACGATATGATCAAACGTCGTTTAAAAGGCGAGCTATCATCATGCGAAAACTGTGTTTTCCAATGCAATACGCCTAAAGAATATGATTTCAAGATTGACTTAAGCAAGATATGATAAACAATTTTGACATAAACGAGATACGCCGACAATTTCCTATCTTAGACAGAACTGTCTACGGAAAGCCATTGGTATATTTCGACAATGCTGCTACGACACAGAAGCCTCTTTGCGTAATCGAAAGAGAGCGAGACTATTATCTCAATGAAAACTGCAACATACACCGTGGCGTCCATTATTTAAGTCAGGAAGCGACAGAGGCATACGAGAACGCTCGTAAGACCGTCGCCTCATTCTTAAATGCAAAAGATTCAAACGAGATAATATTCACCAGAGGAACGACAGAGTCTTTGAATCTTCTTGCGACAAGCCTCGGCAAACTCCTTGTCGATGAAGGCGATAAGGTCTTGGTATCAGCTATGGAACACCATTCAAATATGGTTCCATGGCAACAGATGGTACAAGAAAAACACGGCGAGCTTTTAGTCATTCCGATGAACAAAGACGGCGTCTTAGATTTAAACGCTTATGAAGAATTATTGAAGCAATCACCAAAGATTGTCAGCATCGCACACATTTCCAACACCTTAGCAACCATCAACCCTATCAAGGAGATGATTGCGATGGCACATAAATATAACATTCCTGTTATCATTGACGGAGCACAATCCATCGCTCATCATATCATTGACGTCCAAGACCTTGACTGCGATTTCTTTGTCTTTTCAGGACATAAGATGTATGCTCCTATGGGCATCGGCGGACTTTATGGCAAGATGGAATGGTTGGAAAAGATGCCACCTTATCAATACGGCGGCGAGATGGTTGACACCGTAAGCTTTGAAAAGACGACATTCAACAAAGTGCCGTTTAAGTTTGAAGCAGGCACACCTAATGTCGGGGCAGCGCTTGGACTTGAAGCAGCGGTAAAGTTCATACAAAGTCTTGACAGGAAAGCCGTTGAAGAATACGAAGAACATCTTTTGAATTATGCTGTAGAACAACTTTCAAATATTGACGGCATCAGATTCATAGGACAAGCTCCAAGGAGAAGCGGTTTGGTTTCTTTCGTCATCGACGGAATACACCCTTATGATTTAGGCACTATCATCGACAAAATGGGCGTTGCTGTAAGAACTGGACACCACTGTGCTGAGCCTGTGATGACATTCTTCGAGATTCCAGGAACAGTAAGAGCTTCATTTGCAGCATACAACACAACAGAAGAAATTGACATTTTCATTAAGGCTGTAGAAAGAGCAGCTAATATGTTAAGATAAATTAAAATTATAAGAAATGACTATCAAAGAGATACAAGATTCTATAGTAGAAGAATTTTCAATGTTCGACGATTGGATGGACAGATATTCCATGTTGATTGAGATGGGCAAAGACTGTCCGATGATTGACGCACAATATCGTAACGACAACTATCTCATCAACGGATGTCAGTCGAGAGTTTGGTTACACGCCAAGATGGAAGACGGCAAAGTATATTTCAGCGCCGACAGCGACGCCGTCATCACCAAAGGCATCATCAATTTGTTGATAAAGGTTTTATCAGGACAAACACCTAAAGACATCGTAGAAGCAGATATGAGTTTCTTGGACGAGATAGGATTGAAAGAACATCTCTCTCCTACCCGTTCAAACGGATTGCTTAGCATGGTAAAACAGATGATGCTTTATGCTGAAGTATTTAATTCACAAGGGAAATAAGACATTATAATATGTGGAATATTCTAAAAAAGAAAGAACCAATGACAACAGAAGAAAAAGAATTATTAAAAGAAAGAATCATAGCTGTCTTGGGAACCATTTACGATCCAGAGATTCCTGTTGACATATATAAATTAGGATTGATTTATGAAATCAATATCGACGATGAAGCTAACGTCAACATTTTAATGACAGTTACAGCGCCTAACTGTCCTGTAGCAGATCAGCTTCCAATGCACGTCAAGGAGAAAGTAGGCACTATGATGGGAGTCAAGAAATGCAAGGTTGAGTTGACATTCGAACCTGCATGGTCACCAGCGATGATGACCGAAGAAGCACGCGCTGAATTAGGATTCGACGATGGATTCGGTTTAGGAGATTTGATGTATTGATTTCAGTCCGTGAATTGACACCAATAAACACGAAATAAAAAAATCCCGACAAAATCGGGATTTTTTATTTTTAACTACCTCTACATTCTAAGATTTTGAGGTTTTGAATTTCTGAATTTCTAATTCTTACAAAGTGTCGTATGCATCGATCAAGTCTTTAGCGAAGCCGTAGAACATCTGCGCTACTGCTGTGAAGTCCATGTTGAGGTCTTTGCTTAAACCGATCATTTCTTTGAACATAGCGACGTTGTACCATTGCAAGCATTGGAATGCTCTGTGGAAGTGGAGGCGTTTCAACTCTTCACTTGTTGGTTTATGTCCGAGATATGCTTCTAACAAGCTAAGAGCCTTATCGAAACCAGCGTTACCGTAGCAAGCGATATCATAATATGGGTCGTTCATACCAGCGAATTCCCAGTCGAGGATATAAAGTTTTTCTCCATCGATAACCAAGTTTGTTGGCTGATAGTCGCAATGACAAGGAACGTGTTTGATATCTTTATAAGTGTCACGCATTGCATTCAAGCGATTGCGTAAGTCGAGATATTCTTGAGGGTAAGTAAAACCTAAATCGATGCAATATTTTTCATAAGTATCGAGGCGATCGAAAGCATTGTATTCATTGAATTGAATGTCGCTTTCATGCAATTGTTTCAATGCCTTTGCTGACATCTCGTTATAGGAAACGATGTCTGTATTTGACATGATAGTACCTTCTACATAGAGTGCGAGTTTTTCACCTGTTCTCAACTCAACGTATTCTGTTACGTTATTGACGCCAAGTTTATCTACTTTTTGAATATTATCCCATTCCTCATTTCTGTCAACAAAACGTTCAGCGAACTTGCCAGGAACGCGATATGTATATTTTTTTCCTTGACATTCTACCACATAAGTATAATTACTCATACCACCTTCAAGACGTTTAAGTATTTTAGCATCGGTAGCATTCATGAGAAAGTTAACTCTCTTAACGATATAAGCTTCTATTTCCATTGTTTAGTTTTTTTTAATGTTATTTTATAAAAAATGTACGCAAAAATAAAAAGATATGTAAAATAATTATATCCTTTTGCGATATTTTTTTCGTAGTTTTGCGCACATCAACAATGGGGGTTTAGCTCATCAGGTAGAGCGTCAGGTTCGCAATCTGAAGGCGGCCGGTTCGAGTCCGGTATCCTCCACAAATCAATGTAACAAATTATAAATTAACGAAAGGATTTTGACAAATGCGCCGAAATTCTGATAAATAAAAAAAAGACCGCCGAAGCGGTCTTTTATACTATTTTACTCTTAAATAATCAGTGTCAGGTGCTTTTGATGAACTTTCCATGCTAGGCTCTAACTGCTGTTGTGTCTGAAATAGTGTCCGGACCACAAGTATACAAGTTTGAAATTATTCCCAATGTAAAGGGCGAGCGTCTTCAATGTCATCGGCATAACTTCCTATGTAAAGCTGATTGCTCTTTATGCCATCAACAAATTTATAACGACCTTTAGAACATTCCAGATAAACATCATCATCATTCGGCAGCAAGGAAATGTAGGAATTACGTCCTGCGTTATCACTTACATCAATGGTTGCTTCTCGGGCTTTTTCCAATATCTCATCAAACGACTTTGTCGATGTATTCCATAACAAAGTAAAATTCAGAAGCTCTGCCGCCGTACCTATCAACTTAGTCTCTCCCGTAAGGTCCAACTTCGCTACAGAATTGATATTCTGCAGGTCATCAGCGACAAGTTCAAAGCTTTGAACAACACCATCTCCGTCTTTGATTGGCACCGCCTTAACTTTAATCTTAGCCAGATGATAATTACCCAAATCATCAATGTTTCCTGTCTGACGTGCAAAAGAAATGGTCTTGCCTATCAAGATATTTTTATAACTCGAATGATAATTCGTAACATTAGTTCCTTCACCACCCTGACCATTGTTTCCAAAATAATATAGGTGATATTGTCTGGCATTTTGCAGGTTATTACTCGGCACCTCACCCGTAAATATCAACTTGTCTGTAGGTCCATCCACTTCCGCCTTCATCTCAAGCAACTCTCCCAATGTTATTGTTCCAACACCTTGAACATAATAGGAACATTTATAGGGTATAGATACATATATATATTCTACGTTTTTACTATTACCCCATTGGATATTGCCATTGGGCAACAAATCATTAAAGTCGCTTCTGGTATGCGAATTCAACGACAATTCAAATCGCACCGGAACTAATCTCTCTTCATCTGCAGTCTCATTCATCTTTTCTTTGTTACAGCTTAATAAAAACAACAAAACCGCAATAAACACTGTAAACTTCTTCATCTCACCACCTCCTTATTTTTTAACATCGCATAAATAACACCTACACACATCAAGACAAGCAACCCATTACCGACAGGAGCGTCAACATTGACATCCATATCACAGAAACTTGTACCTAATGTCTCAACAGGCAGGACACGCGTATCCAACCTTGTCTCGCTATAAGTGTCATAATTAAAGAAAGAATCTGACTTTTGTTGTGCCATTCCTGAAGATGACAAAACAACAAACAAAACTAATGTTGTGACTTTATTCTTCATAAATTTAAGTTTGGTTAATAATTTATTTATCGGCACAAAAATATAAGTAATTTTCCGAATGAAAAAGTTAAAAAAAGTTAATTTTCAGAAAGTTAACGGTTGATTTTAAAAGTTAACGGAATAAAAAAATCGATGACAATCTCAAATTATTGCCATCGATTATTCATTATTTTACTTAATACAGACTCTATTATATGAATGTCTTAAAGTCTTCGTAATTCCTTTTCAACAAGTTAGGAGTATCCAATCCATAAGGGCATCTGCTCTTACATAAGTTGCAATGCAAGCAGTTTTCTATCATTTTCATCTTTATCTTCCATTCATCGGAGAGATATACGCTATGCGGCGCACGACGTAAGAAAAGACTCATTCTCGCACAATCGTTGATTTGAATTCCAGCAGGACATGGCATACAATAACCGCAGCCTCTACAGAATTCTCCAGCGAGTTCTTCTCTGTCTTTCTTTACCTTCGCCCAGCGTTCCTCTGTCATAACCGGAGGATTTTCCTGATAAGAGATAAACTCATCAAGTTCTGATTCTCTTTGGATTCCCCAGATTGGAAGAATATGCTCATATTGATTCAAGAATGCGTAAGCGCAAGCAGAGTCGTTGATGAGACCGCCAGACATCGCCTTCATACATACGAATCCCATCTCTTTTTCCTTACACATCTGCACAAGTTCCAATTCTTTTTCTGAACTTATATATGAGAAAGGAAACTGTAATGTTTCATAAAGACCTGATTCAATAGCTTCTTTAGCGATATGATGACGATGGTTAGTGATACCGATATGACGGATTATGCCTTTTTCCTTAGCTTCAAGCATAGCGTCATAGATACCGCTCTCGTCACCAGGCTTAGGACAGAAAGCAGGATTATGGAATTGATACAAATCTATATAATCAGTCTTGAGCAATCCTAAACTTGTCTCAAGATCTTTCCAGAAAGCAGTCACATTAGTAGCAGCTGTCTTTGTAGCAATGATGACCTTATCGCGAATGTCGCTGAGTGCATAACCCATCTTCTCTTCGCTGTCAGTATAGAAACGAGCTGTATCGAAATAAGTGATGCCATTATCAAAAGCCTTACGCAACAGATAAGCCGCATCTTCTTTTGAGATACGCTGTATCGGCAAAGCACCGAAACCGTTCTTATTTACAACAAAACCTGTCTTGCCTAATGTAACTGTCTGCATATACCTTATTATTATTTTAGAATATCAATGCTAATAAAACGTACAACCAGTGAGCTGCGACACCTGCTACGAGACCACCTACAGTATGGGCTAAGATAGCTTTTGATGTGAGGCTACGGAATCCGAGTGAGTCGAGCATTGCTGTGTGTGTGCTGAGATAACCGCTCCAGCACATACCCATTGCTGTGAAAACAGCGATAGCGTTACCATTGATGATACCTTCTTGGATGAAGCGAGGGATGAGACCGAGAGCTGCACCGACAGCACCAAGAGCTGTGATTGGGAATGCAACCAACTGTGGGCTTTCAAAACCGAACAACCAGTTAAATATGAAGTCTATCTTACCTGCGAGATATGGCAACAATGCGATACCTTCATATGCTCCACCGTTGTAACCACCTTCTGGAGCGCCGAATGTAAGCATCATAACAACTGTTGAAATGATAAGAACACCAGGAATGATAGCGAGACCGATTTCAACGCCTGACTTACCGCCATCGAGGATTGCATTCAAGAAACGCAAGAAAGCACTACCTTCTGACTTGAAAGAAATCTTTTCTTCATCACCTTCTTTATCACTTATTTCAACATCAAGTTCTGGATTAGATTTCAAGATAAAACGTTGCATCAAACGTGTTGAAATGATACTTCCGATAACAGCGCCGAGCAAACCCACCAATGCTGCTGGCAAATAGCCTTTACCCATCATAAACATAATTACGACGAGACCCATACCAAAAGCAGTACCGAAGTTTGTTAATGAAATAAGCTGGTATTTTTTGAAATAACGTGCGAAGTGAGCGTCTTTGGAAAGACTGATGATAGCTGGGTTGTCTGACAAGAATGTCATCACGCCGCCGAGAGCAGCAACGCCAGGAAGGTTATACAAAGGTTTCATAAGAGGACGAAGCACTACTTCAATCAAACGCACTACGCCAAATTCAACTAATAAATTACCTAAAGCACCTGATACAACAGTGATAGCCATGATGTAGAAAACAGTCTCCAACAATAAGCTGTAGGCTGTCTGCATAATGGTGTTCATCATGTTAGGCAATCCCATTTTACTACCTAAAAAGCCGAAGAAGCCGAAGAAGATAAGCAAGAAGACAACAGCTTCAATACGACGTTTTGTTAAAAATTTTAAACCTTTCATTTTCTCTATTTTTGTTTATTATTATTTTGCGAAGTTAATTCTCCATGTGACACCAACATTAGCTTGAAGTGATAAATCGCTTGAGTTTGGATTTATCCAATCATCTGCAGGCCGTGTCAATTCATTGAATGCCACGAATCCGTGAAGACGAACGTTCTTGTTTCCTTTGTAAGGATAAGCTTCAAAACCTAAACCTGCGAATGTATATTCAACGCCTGGTGTAACAGCCATATCGTATGGAATCGCTGTTGGGAATGGAGTTGCATCATAGTCAATATAGCCATGTTTATTTCTGTCATAGCCGCCTTTCACCATAGCAGTGAACTTATCTGTAAAAGCGTATTTCACTTCACCAATGATAGTGAAGTCGCCCAAGAAGAAATCTTTTTGATTGAAGAAACCTCTGTTCATAAAGTCAACGTAGAAATCCAAGTTGCCAAAGTCGAACATATTTCCCAAAGCGATGTAGTTGATATATTCGCCTTTGTTTTGTTCCATCATATTGATAGAATAAGATGTACTGAATGCTCCCATTCTACCATACCAAATTAAGTTATAAGTATATCTGCCTGGATGTCTGATGAAATCATCGTAAGCGTCATCTCTATTAAATGTAGAATTTGTGATTTGGAAAATGATGTCGTGGTTGCCATCGTTGGTATGGTATTCAAGCTGACCGCCTATATCGTAACATGCGAAGTTATTCCAGAAAAGGGATGCGAAATAAACATCAATAGGAGGAAGATCATATTCCCAACCGCCAACTGCGAGTGGCATTCTACCTGCTGTCAAGGACCAGTTCTTATTAGCGTGATAAGAAAGAATCATAAAATCTGTCTTTGAACTACCAGCAGTCATATCTATTCTTTGACGAATACGATATGAGAAATCGTTAAGGAACGAACCTTTCATTTCAAAATTAAAGAATCTACCATCAAGACCTGAGTTATTTTTGTCGACATAATCATAATCAACACGACCTTCTACAGACAACTTGTCGATAGTGAAATCCTTCTTTTCCTGTGCTGTTGCGCCGTTTGCAAACATTATGGCGATGACAGCGATAATAAAAACTCTTAATACCTTTTTCATATCTTTTTTAATTACTATTCATTCATTTTAGCTTCGCTGCGCAAAATATGACGCATCTCTGTGATGATGGCCGATGACTCTTGCATTATATTAAGGTACAATAAAGCCAAATCGATATTTTCCTTATTGTTCTGTATTCTGTTCATCTGTTCATGGCTCATGCCTACGACCTCGTCTTCTCTTATCTTGACACGATCCATCACCGCATCAACATCTTTGTATTCTGAAGAATAGATTGTGATATCAGCCGCGTCAATTGACCAGCATACCTTTTCCTTAAGGTTTTCCACTTCTGGAAGATATTTCTTATCCAATGGAGTAAAGCTGTTGTCGACATATTCCTTACAAGGGTCACATACTCTTCGCAATGAATAAAGTATCTGTTCTATGCAGTTGTAAGAGAGGTGGAACCAAGTGTTCTTATTCATCATCTTGTCGTCGAGACGACGCATTATCATGATTTCTTTTCTCTTAAACTGTTTCATTATCTGCTTTGCATCCCTGCAATCATTAGATGCTTTTCTCAAAGTCTTGATGTCTTCCTTGACAAACGCATCAACGATATTGGTATAAATATCTTTTGTAAGGTTAAGCATTTTATTCATGCTTTCTCTATTATGCTTTAGGAATAAATCATAGATTGCCTCTTGTTCATTTACGCTCAAAGCCTTTTCAAACAACTCGTCGTTTTCTTCTGTCTTATTTGCCTTAGCTCTGTTTTTGATAATGATATAGACTGCAAGAGCAATCATAAGGAGCATTGCGACAACACCGCCGAAGTAGAACAACAAGGCGATTACGAAGCAAATCAAGAAAGCGACTATCGCTGTGATAAACCAGCCGCCGATGACTGAGAACATACCTGTCACGCGATAAACAGCACTCTCTCTTGACCATGCGCGGTCTGACAAAGAAGCACCCATTGTCACCATAAATGTTACGTATGTTGTTGACAAAGGAAGTTTCAATGATGTTCCGAGAGCGATGAGCATAGAAGCGAGAACGATACTTACAGAACCTCTGATAAGGTCGAAAGCAGCATTTTCTTCGAGTATCATCTCTCTGTTATCGAAACGTTTTTCAATCCACACCTTAACCTTTGCAGGCAAGATGCTATCGATAGCATTGACCATATTGTTTGTGAATCTAACCAAGCTACGTGCGATAGCTGAAGAACCGAATGATTCGTTGCCTCCGTTTTGCTTAGAAAGATCCAATGAAGTCTGAAGAACGATTTTTGCTTTTTTAGATGTCAGCAATGTGACCACCATAACCAGACCTGCAATGATGATATAAATAGTATTTGCAGTTGACATGGTATTGAGTGAATTCATGGAGAGAGCATCCATTGATACGCCGCTATGTTTAACGTCGATGTATGTATCGAGACCAGCGAGAGGCACGCCGATGAAGTTGACAAGGTCATTGCCGGCAAATGCCATAGCGAGTGCGAATGTTCCAATGAGGACGACGAGTTTCAACACATTGACCTTAAGGAAATGCAATATCTGCATCAATACTGTGAAGAAGACGAAACTAACGCCAAGGAGTTGCAATGTATGAGTGTCAATCCAATCTTTAATCTCAGCTGTCATGAACGCTGCGCCTTTCATACCTTTGATGAGCATGAAGTAAATCAAGGCTGTCGTTGCTATTCCACTGAAGATACCTATCTTCCATTTAAGATTCTTTTCAAAGTTAAAGGAGAAAATCAGACGTGTTATGTATTGAACTATCATACCGAAGATGAATGCGATGGCTACCGACAAGAAGATACCGACTATCATCGTCAAGGCCTTGTCTGTATTGATGAGTTCGGAGAGGCCGACGCCATCAAGAACGCCGCTGCGCATCTTTATCATCGCGATTGCGACCGTAGCGCCAAGCAATTCAAACACAAGCGACACTGATGTTGAGGTTGGGAGGCCTAATGTATTAAACACATCCAACAAAATAAGATTGGCGATCATCACCGCCAGGTAGATGTAAATGATTTCGTTAGCGAAAAAGTACTGAGGTGATAGGACTCCGTTTCGGGCTATTTCCATCATGCCGTTGCTCATAAGAGAACCGAATATGATACCGAAAGAAGCGATGATGGTAACAGCTCTGTATGAAGCCGACTTAGTTCCAACAGCAGCCGACATGAAGTTAGTCGCGTCGTTGCTGACACCAGCCACAATACCTAAAACCGCCAATACGAAAATAAAAACAATTACAATTGGAAGAAATGTTTCCATAGTTTTTTCATTAAAAATTTGGGACAAATATACTGATTTTTTCAAGTCGTTAACAAGTGGAAAAAAGAAAAAAAAAGTCGCCTTTCGGCGACTCTATAAATCTTAAACTAAGGCTTTGGGGACAAGGCTTTCGAACTAAAAAGCACTACACCAGACCCAGCGTCCTTAAACTATCATATCGACAATATCTAATGGATTGCTTACGAATAATTTTGCTCCGTGTTCTGCCAAGAATTCTCTGTCTCTGAAACCCCATAACACCGACACGCAGTACACGCCTGCATTATCTCCTGTCTGGATGTCAACTTCTGAGTCACCGAAAAATATAGCATCGTCTTTTTCAACGCCAAATCTTTCACACATCATATTTATGCCGTCTGGAGCAGGCTTACGTCTGCAGGTTTCGCTCTCGCCGAGAACGGCGTCATATAAATCTTTAAAATAATGCTCACAAACCTCTTCGGCTGCAGATTGAAACTTATTGGAAACAATACCGACTTTCAATCCTCTATTTTTCAACACCTTAAGAACATCAATTATATCATCGTAAGGACGTGTCTTGTCACAGCAATGTTCTGAGTAATGGTCTTTGAAACAAGTAAAACACATTTCAAACTTCTCTTCGTTTATATCTTCAGGCAAAGCTTGTCTCAACAAATGCTGTATGCCATTGCCGACAAATGATGTAATCTCTTCTAATGTTCGTTTTTTATATCCAAATAAATCTAAAGTAAAATTAACACTTTGCATCAAATCTTCTAAAGTGTAAAGAAGAGTTCCATCCAAGTCAAATATTACTAATTTTCTCATTTTCTATGATTTTTTGATGTTGCAAATATAATCATTATAAAAACATATTCATGTGCGTCAGCCTTTTTTGTTAACAAAAATTTTGACTATGTTTTAACAGAAAAAATCTGTAACTTCGCAGAATTAATTTTTGAACGTGAAAGAACAGGTAAAACAACTTTATCTCAACAGCTCTAATGTCAAAGATCTCACTAATATCCTTGACACAGAAGATCATATATCCTGTTTAGGGCTCATCGGTTCTGCCAGATCTTATATAGTGGCAGCAAGCGCCGACATAATAGGCGGCACCAACTTCATCATCTGCAGCGACAAGGAACGCGCAGCTTATTTCTATAACGACATCGAAAACATCTTCGGAGAAAAAGACGTCGACTATAGCAAAAAACGCGTCCTCTTCTACCCTACATCCTACAAGAAACCTTACGAACCAGAAAAGCCTGACAACACATATATCCTGTCACGTACAGAAGTTCTGCAACGCATATCAACAAGCGACAGAAAAACCATCATCATCACCTATCCTGAAGCGCTCAGCGAGAAAGTCATCACACGTAAAGTGATGAACAAAAACACCTTCAAGATTTCCGTGGGCGACAACATCTCAATGGATAAACTCACAGATTCATTGGTGAACCTTAATTTCGAACACGCCGACTTCGTAGTAGAGCCAGGGCAGTTTGCCATAAGAGGCGGCATCGTCGACGTATTCTCTTTCTCCAACGACTATCCTTACAGAATAGAATTCTTCGGCGACGAAATAGACTCAATCAGAAGCTTCAACCCTATTGACCAGCTCTCGATAGAAAAACTGAAAGACATCATATTGATTCCTAACCTTCAGGATTATAACATAAAACAGGACAGAGAATCGATATTCCAATATCTCAAGAATAAATCTGTCGTATGGATTGAAGAAGAGAATTCTCTTGAAGAAAAAATAAATAACGAATACGACAAAGCAGTCAACATCTTTAACGAAAAAGAAGACCTTCAAGAAGAACCAGACACTATATTCACCAAAGGCGATGTGATAATATCACAGCTCAACCAGCTGAAGACTATCGTATTCGGCAACTTCATCGACAGAAAAGAACGCAGCATCATATCGTTCAACACTTCGCCTCAGCCTGCCTTTAACAAGAACTTCGACATCCTGTTAAAAGACATTAACAACTTAAAATCAGAAGGCTACAAAATATTCTGTTTTTCCGAAAGCAAGAAACAGCTGGAACGAATCCAAAGCATCTTGAACGACATACAGCATCTCGATGAAGACAACAGTAATTTCACGGCTATCAACCACGCCATACAGTCAGGGTTCATCGACAGAGACCTGAAGATATGCTGTTATACCGACCACCAGATCTTTGAACGTTACCACAGATTCAGACTGCGCGAAGGCTTCGCCAGCAGTCAGGCACTCACAATAAAAGAACTCTACGACTTAAAGCCTGGCGACTTCGTCACACATATCAACTACGGTATCGGCCGCTTCGACGGCTTGGAGATTATAGACAACAATGGCAAACAACAGGAAGCCATACGTCTCATCTATCAAAACGGCGACCTCTTGTACGTCAGCATCCACTCTCTGCACCGCATCTCAAAATATTGCAGCAAAGATGGATCGCAGCCTACACTGAGCAAGCTCGGTTCTAACTCTTGGAACAAGTTAAAGGAAAAGACCAAGAGCCGCGTCAAAGACATAGCCCGAGAACTTATCAAGTTATACGCAGAACGCAAGAACAGCAAAGGCTTTCAATACATGCCAGACACATATCTGCAGACTGAACTTGAAGCTTCATTCATGTATGAAGACACTGCCGACCAACTCAAAGCGACAGTCGATGTAAAACGTGACATGGAGTCAGAGACACCTATGGACCGTCTCATCTGCGGCGACGTAGGCTTCGGCAAGACCGAGATTGCGATACGCGCCGCCTTCAAAGCTGTCTGCGATTCCAAACAGGTAGCGGTGCTTGTCCCGACGACTGTGCTAGCGCTTCAGCATTACCAGACTTTCTGCAAACGACTGAAAGGATTCCCTGTCAACATCGACTACATCAATCGTTTCAAGACTGCCAAAGAACAGAAAAAAACTATCGAAGACCTGAAAAACGGTCGTATCGACATCATTATAGGCACACATAGCATCATAGGCAAAAACGTATCGTTCAAAGACTTAGGACTACTCATCATCGACGAAGAACAAAAGTTCGGCGTATCCGCAAAAGAGAAGCTCAAACAGTTCCAGACCAATGTCGACACCTTGACATTGACAGCGACACCTATTCCTAGAACGCTACAGTTTTCTATGATGGGCGCTCGCGATATGAGCATCATCAAGACGCCTCCACCAAACAGACAGCCTGTGGAGACAGAACTTCATACCTTTAACCCAGAGATAATACGCGACGCTATACAATACGAACTCGCCCGCGACGGTCAGGTGTTCTTCGTTCACAACAGAATGCAGAACATACAGAATGTCTGCGACATGATAACGAGTTACGTTCCTGGCGTGAGAGTCGGTGTGGCACACGGACAGATGGAAGGCGGCAAGCTGGAACAGATAATGCTCGACTTCATAGATGAGAAATACGACGTGCTTTTATCTACGACAATAATCGAGGCCGGACTCGATATACCGAACGCCAACACCATCATTATCAATGAGGCGCAGAACTTCGGCCTGAGCGACTTGCATCAGTTGAGAGGCCGTGTTGGACGTTCTAATAAAAAGGCATTCTGCTACTTACTTGCACCACCATTGTCGACATTATCCGACGAGTCACAGAAGAGACTACGTGCCATCGAAGACTTCTCCGATCTCGGCAGCGGATTTAACATCGCACTCCGCGACCTTGATATACGTGGCGCCGGCAACTTATTGGGTGCTGAACAAAGCGGATTCATCAACGACATAGGTTTCGAGACTTATCACAAAATCCTTGACGAGGCCATACTCGAACTGAAAGAGACAGAGTTCAAAGACATTTTCGAAAACGAACTCAAAGACAAGAAATTCGTCAGCGAATGCGTGTTCGAATCTGACCTTGAGATTCTCATACCTAACGAATACGTAGAGTCGTCAGCCGAACGCATCAGCCTCTACACCGAACTCGACCACATACAAAACGAAGAAGGACTGCTCAGATTCACAAGCAATCTCACTGACAGATTCGGACAGATACCACATCAGACAGAAGATCTGCTCAACACTATGAGACTGCGCTGGCTGGCCAGAGACCTTGGCTTTGAGAAGATAACGCTAAAACATAAGATTATGACGGCTTATCTCGTATCAAACCAAGAGTCGGAATATTATCAGACCGACACCTTTATGAAGATCATACGATACGCCGCCTCGCATCAAAGACGCTGCAAGGTCAAGGAACTCAACGGCAAGAACATACTTTATGTCGATGCCGTCACTGATGTAGGTGAAGCGCTTAAGGTTATTAATAGAATTTTAGAACTTTAAAACTTTAGAATTCTAGAGTTATAGAATTCTAGAATTTTAGAGTTTTAGAATTTTAGAGTTCTCATAATCTTACCAGTTGCTCCGATGCTGAGCTGGATATAATCCTGACAGATTCCGGATGCCTTGTTATAAAAGTCGTCGTCATTCATCAACTTCTCAAAAATATCGTCAAATTCCTGTTGGTTGTTAACAGAGAACATACCTCCGTCTCTCACCAGATCGACAGCCTCAACGAATTTATGATACTTAGGACCGATCACCACTGGACAACCAAAGACAAGAGCCTCCTGTGTATTATGTATGCTGCTCATAAAACCGCCGCCGACATACACGAAACGAGCGTATTTGTAAATCTGTTTCAAAATACCGATAGTATCAAGCACAAGAACTTTAGATGAAGTCTGTTGACCGTTGTCCGTTGACCGTTGACTATACAAAACATAATTATCGAGTTGGGAGGTGATCTGTTTTATATGAGAATCAGACACATCATGTGGTGCGATGATAAGGCAATAATCATCAGGCATTTTTTTAGAAAACGGAATGATAAACTTCTCATCTGAAGGCCAAGAACTGCCTGCGATGATACATTGTCTTCCGTCTATAAACTTCTCTATCTCAGGAAACGACTTCGACTGCTTTGCTATATCATACACTCTATCGAAACGAGTGTCGCCTGTAACAATAGTATTTTCTATTCCAATAGATTTCAATAGGTTTGCCGTCTCTTCGTTTTGCACAAAATAACACGACACATTAAACAGCTGTTTTCTAAACCATGAAGAATAGAATTTAAAGAAATAATGATCTGGATGGAGCAATGCTGATATATAATATAAAGGTATATCATTTTCCTTCAAGACTTTCATATAGTTAAACCAAAAGTCGTATTTTACGAAGAAAGCAGCCTTTATATTAAAGTTCTTTATGAGTTTCTTGGCATTGCTTCTGGTATCAGAAGGCATATACGCCACCTTATCTGCAAGCTGAAAATTCTTCCTAGGTTCATAACCCGAAGGAGAGAAGAATGTCAGCAACAACTTATATTTCGGGAATTTAGTTTTAAGGTTCTCAATGACAGGCAGTCCCTGTTCGAACTCACCTAGAGATGACACGTGAATCCATATCCATTCGTCATCTTTATTGAGAGACTTCAGACTATCCCATTGATTATGTCTACCCTTCCACCAAAGTTGAGCTTTCTTGTTCCCAAACAAAGAAGCTATGGACACCAGTCCACTATACAATCTTATGGCGAGAGAGTATAAGATATTCATGATCAATAGTAGTAATATTCAGACGGCATTCTTTTATATGTAGGAATATAAACTGAAAGGCGTATTCCCATATATCTGTCGAGATAAGTCTTAAGGTCAGGACCCATAAGGTTGAAATCCCATTGACGTAACGGTTTTGTGTGAGCCTGTGTAAATTCTAGGGATAGAGAGAAGTTCAAAACTCTAGAGTTGCTCATATACATATATCCGATTTCTCCAGAATAAGCGAAGCCGCCACGCATTCTGTCATAGCCATAGCTATAATCGCCATCGAGATTTGGAGGTGTTGATGCGTATGAGGAGAACTCTATTCTTATTCTGTTCAAGAGATAACCCAAACCGCCATTGACAAAGAATCCGCAATTAGGATTAGGAGCACAAACATTAAAGATTTTACCTACTTTAGCCTGTATGTGATAACCGCGTTGGAACATAGCGTAACTTCCCCAGATGCCGTCACCTGTAATCAATTCGCCGCTATTATCCAAGATTATACCCAATATATCTTCACGAGATGCTCTTATTTTCTCTCCAAAAATAAAGTTCGCATTTGCTGCCCACATCCAGTTTTTATCTGTCTTATAAACGATGCTTGGACCTATAGTGGAATTGTTACCATACAAAACTTTTGTATCAGCACCAGGAAACTGATATGAATATGTGGCACTGAACATTGTAGTCGGCACGCATTCCTTTGTTATATCCTTTTGTGCTTCAGCAATAAAAGGGAATACTGCCAACAATAAAAAAGAAAATAATCTTAGTTTCATCTTTTAAAATTTACGAATTGCAAATATAATAAACGTTTTGAAATTTATGTTATTATACTGCAATTTATTTCTATCAAAAACAAGCCCTCAAAAAAATATTTTCTTAACTTTGCAAAAATAATTACAATATGAAATCACTCGCTTCAAACTTAGTAAAAATCAGCGCTTTAATCTTAGTTACAATATTCCTTGCATCATGCTGGGGTAGAAACAACAAACCAAAAAACTACTTCACTATTGGAGACAACACTTACGAGATTAAATCAGGCGTCATAATCAACAATGGAGAAACAGAAAACGGCTTCGACTTGGACTTACGTCTTTACGATGAAAAGGGCGAAAACTTCCTAAACTTCGACATAGTATCTCCACAAGCAGAAAACATCCCTAGTACAACCTACACCAATGTTGAAGGCATATGGATCTTGGGATATAACGAAAGCGGCAACTTCGACAACGGATACATAAAAACAGGAAAATTAGTAGTAAACAGATCATCAGACGGTTACTCAATAGACATCAAGTGCACCGACCAATACAGCAATGATATTGAAGGTTACTATAAAGGTGAGTTGTCAAAAAAAGATGAAGACAACTTAGTACACAAACTCCCTGATTACGTGCTTCCTACAGAGATATACGAAGATGTAACAAACCTCTTGCCTGTATATTCTGGTTCAAATCCTCCTGATATGAAAGGCGAATACGTCTCAACGCCTCACGCACTCATATACGAATCATACGCCGAGACACCAGACTCATTGCAATTCTATTCAGACCGCTACCTCGGATTCTCATATCTCAACAAAGAGATGATGTTCTACGGAAAACAATACGATTCATTGGCAAACAAATACATAGAAGAAATCCAATACGGCGTCAAGATAACAGGCGACAACGACTACTTCACATGTTATTATGTAGTTGACGGCTACGTACAAGGATATTACGCACAACAATCTTTCATCTTCAGCGGAAAGAAAACAGAAGCAGGAATAGAAGACTTCCACACGGCCGTCGTGTTGCTTGAGAATAGCGGCAACCCAAATATGTTTGCAAAACATTCATTTAGAGTGTTGAAAGACTATGACGGACTTGCAGAAACAAACTACTGGTTATCTGGCAGAGGTGAAGTCTCAACAGCAAAAGGAACTAACCCATTCGACATTTGGATGAAATAAAATATCTGAATCTAAAAACCTATAAACCAATATGTCAGAAGAAGGTATTATTTCCGAATACATATTACCTAACGGTATAAAAATACTTCATAAACATAGGCCTGGCGCCATAGCACATATTGCGCTTATGGTAAACACAGGCATGCGCGATGAACTAGACAACGAAAACGGTTTGGCTCATTTCATTGAGCATATGTTATTCAAAGGAACTAAAAAACGTAAGGCTTACCACGTACTGAGCTGCCTTGAGAATGTAGGTGGTGAGCTTAACGCTTATACAACCAAAGAAGAGACCTGCATACATGCTTCTTTCCTGAAAGAGCATTACAACAAAGCCATCGAACTCATTGCTGACGTTGCTTTCAACAGCACCTATCCAACCAATGAAGTAGAAAAAGAAAAAGAGGTCATAATAGATGAAATCAATTCTTACCGCGACACTCCGGCAGAAGAGATCTACGACGAATTCGAAAACAACCTCTACAAAGGTCACGAGATGGGCCGTAACATATTGGGAACAACTGATTTAGTCAGCAACTACACTCGTAACGACTTATGCAATTTCCTCAAGAATAATTATTCTACAAATAAGATGGTCGTCGCAACGATTGGCGACATTCCTTTTACAAAATTCAAAAACAAAGTCATCTCCCATTTCGGAGATTACCAGCAGACGGACACTGATTGTCACAGAAAGAAGTTTGAAGGTTTGCCAAGTTTCACCAAGATAGAAGAAAGAAACAATCACCTCTCTCACTGTATCATTGGAGGAATAGCATATAATATCGACAGTCCTCTTAAGATGCCGATGGTATTGTTGAACAACATATTAGGCGGTCCTGGCATGAACTCACGACTGAACCTCAACATCAGAGAGAAATACGGCTTCGCCTACACCATTGAATCGCAATACAACGCTTATTCCGACACCGGAAACTTCTCGATATATATGGGTGTCGACCCTCATTCTCTGGACAAAGCCGTCGATTTGGTCTTTAAAGAATTGAATAAATTAAAGGACAACAAACTCGGAACGATTCAATTATCCAATGCAAAGAACCAATTGGTTGGTCAATTGGCACTTAGCTGCGAATCTGGTTTAGGAGAACTTTTGTCTATGACACGTGCCGGTTTTTCCAAAGAAGCAACAGAACCATTGTCGGAAACAGTTAGAAAAATACGCAATCTGAAAGCCGATGATATTCTTAGCGTTGCAAACGAGACATTTGACAGCAAGAACATCAACCTAATGATTTACAAAGGATTATAAAAAGAATATTAAAAACAAAATAATTCTTGATTTTTTATTTTTTTTACTATAACTTTGGGTCTCTCTAAAAAACATTGCGCCATGCAAATACAGAAAGACTCCAAAAAGTTGCCCATTATAGGAATCACACAAGGTGACATCAATGGCATTGGTTATGAGATTATCCTGAAAACTCTTTGCGACAGTAGAATTTTTGATTCATTTATACCTATCGTATATGGGCAATCGAAAGTTTTCTCTTATTACAAGAAAAACTTCAATATGGAAGAACTTTCGTATTCTTTGATTCGAGACGCACATCAGGCGCAAGCTGGAAGAATCAACTTCATCAACCACACTGATGAAGAGTTGAAGATAGAACCAGGCATCGCGACCGACCTTGCTGGCAAAGCAGCCTTCGACGCATTGAAACTGGCCGTCGACGACTTGCACAAAGGCAATATCGACGCGTTGGTGACAGCTCCTGTCAACAAAAACACAATACAATCCGAGCAGTTCCATTTCACCAGCCAGAAGAAATATATAAGCACTTTATATGAAGACTATACACCTCTTATGCTGATGGTTTCAAGCAAATTGATAATAGGCAGCGTAACAAACCACCTCTCTTTAAGAGAAACTCCCGACGCCATCACCAAAGAGCTCATAACAGCGAAACTAGACGTCTTCATCAAGACATTGCAAAACGACTTCGGCATCAAATACCCACGCATAGCTGTCATGGGACTCAACCCACACATCGGCGACGGCGGCTTATACGGCAAAGAAGAATTGGACATAATCATACCTGCAATCAAAGAAGCTAAGGATAAAGACCAGCTGGTCTTCGGACCATTCTCAGCCGACGGTTTCTTTGGTTCGGCAGCATGGACAAAATACGACGGCGTCTTATGCATGTTCCACGACCAAGCCATGATATCTTTCAAGATATTAGCCGTTGACGGCGGCGTCAACTTCACCGCAGGACTTCCTGTAGTGAGAACCGCACCCGACCACGGAACAGGCTACGACATAGCAAACAAAAACATCGCAGACCCAGATTCATTCCGTCACGCCATATACCTCGCAATCGACATTTTGAAAAACAGAACGATTAATGATTGACATAGAGTCGTAGAGTCATAGAGTCACAAAGTTGCAGAGACTTTGTGACTTTTTGAGTTTTTGAGGTTATGAATTTCTGTTTTTTTCGTATGTTTGCCGTATGAATTATACCATTGAGAAAATAGCATCAATAACAGAAGGCAGACTGATAGGCAACAGCAACAAGAACCTTGTCATCAAGGATTTATTATTCGACAGCAGAATGCTTGTCATGCCTGAAAACACATTGTTTTTCGCTCTAAAGAGCCAACGCAACAATGGCAACAAATACATAAAGGATTTATACGACAAAGGCGTAAGAGCATTCGTCGTAGAAGAATTGCCTGACAACAGCAGCATATACAATGATGCCGTTTTCATCGTGGTTTCAAACACTTTAAAATCCCTTCAGAAAATAGCCGCAACACATCGCGACAACTTCAATATCCCAATAGTAGGCATAACAGGCAGCAATGGCAAAACCATCATCAAAGAATGGCTTTATCAGATCTTCAGTCCTGAAACATCAGCAATCAGAAGTCCCAAAAGCTACAACTCACAAATAGGCGTGCCTGTATCTGTGTGGCAAATAAACGACACTCACCAGATTGGTTTCTTTGAAGCAGGAATATCAAATCCTGACGAAATGCATAATCTGAAGGAGATAATAAAACCTACAATAGGCATATTCACCAATATAGGCGAAGCCCACGGAAAATCCTTCGATAATATCAGCAGCAAGGTCGAGGAAAAGCTAAGGCTCTTTCATAATGTCGACACATTAATATATTGCCTTGACCATAAGGAAATAAAAGAAGCCGTCAGCAGATTAAACATCAACACTTTCACATGGAGCAGAAATGACAATACAGCAGACGTACTGATTTCCTCCATCGAGAAAGAAGAAGACTCTACTGAGATAAATGCAATTATTAAAAACTCAAAATCTCAGAATCTCAAAATAACCATTCCTTTCACTGATGATGCTTCTATTGAGAACGCAATACACTGCTGGCTCACCGCATTGAAATTCAACATATCGGAAGATATCATCGAAAAGAAGATGGCACATCTCTCCCCTATTGCGATGCGTATGGAATTAAAATCAGGCATCAACAACTGTGAAATAATCAACGACAGTTACAATTCCGATTTCAACGCCCTCACAATAGCGCTCAATTTCATGAATCAGCATCATCATGGGAAAAAGCGTGTCGTCATCTTATCCGACATTTTACAGAGCGAGCTAAAAGAAGAAGAATTATACGAGAAGATAGCGCAACTGCTTAAAAACAAAGGCGTTAATCTAATCATAGGAATAGGTGACGCGATAATGCGTCAAAGCGAGAAATTCGATATAGAAAAAACATTCTACCGCGACGTAAAAGAATTTTTAGCCAAACATCAAATAGAGACCTTCCACAACCAGATGATACTCATCAAGGGAGCTCGTGAATTCGGCTTCGAAAACATAAGCAAGGTCTTACAGGAAAAAGCTCATGAGACCATCCTTGAGATAAACCTCAACAACCTGGTCAAGAACATGAACTACTATCGCTCCAAGTTAAAGAGCGACACCAAGTTGATGGTGATGGTAAAAGCCTTCGCCTACGGAAGCGGCAACTTTGAAGTATCAAATGCCGTCAAGTTCCATCATGCCGACTATCTCACCGTTGCATACGCTGACGAAGGCATTGAGTTAAGACGTAAAGGCATCGACCTTCCTATCGTAGTGATGACACCTGAAATAAACACTTTTGAAAGTATCATCAAAAACAACTTAGAACCAGATATTTACAGTTTTAGAAGTCTGAGCTTACTGGAAGAAGCGATAGATAATCTAGACGTCGCTCTCAGTTCTCCTATCGGAATACATATCAAGCTTGACACTGGAATGCACCGACTTGGATTTCTGCCTGAAGACATTGACGAACTTTTGGAAAGAATCAAATCAAACGACAAGATTGTTGTCAAAAGCGTATTTTCACATCTTGCCGGCAGCGACAGCCAAGAATTCAACGACTTCACGATGCAGCAGATAAACAATTTTGAAGAGATGAGTTCTAAGATAACAGAAGCATTGCCTTATAAAACATTAAGACATATCTTAAACAGTGCAGGCATAAGCCGCTTCACCGATTATCAATACGACATGGTACGACTTGGCATCGGCATCTACGGCATCGCGCCTTGCGAAGAAGACAGAGGCAAGCTGCACACCGTTGTCTCATTGAAAACTACCATCGTACAAATCAAGGAATACGAAGTCGGCGAAACAATAGGTTACAGCAGAAAAGGCAAGATAGAAAAGAAATCACGTATAGGCGTCGTTCCTATCGGTTACGCCGACGGCCTGAAAAGAGAACTCGGCAACGGCAAGGCTTGTTTCTACGTCAACGGCAAAGCCGCTCCTATCATCGGCAACATCTGCATGGACATGTGCATGATTGATTTGACAGGCATCGACTGCAAAGAAGATGACACTGCAATTCTATTCAACGAAGATTACCCAGTGGAAAGAATAGCAGAAGTTTGCAACACAATACCTTACGAAATATTGACAAGCATTTCCCAACGCGTGAAACGAATTTATTATCAAGAATAAGAATTTACATTTTTATTTTATCAAAAGTGTAATTTTGATAAGCAATATTTATTAAATTTGTGTTCTTAATAATTAAAACACAAACAGAAAAAAATCAGATTTTTATGTCAGAGAATCTTGTAATAATACCGACATATAACGAAAAGGAAAACATTGAGAAAATCATCCGATATGTTTTCCAGATGCCGATGTCATTTGACATTCTTATTATTGAAGACAACAGTCCTGACGGAACAGCCGACATCGTCAAAAGATTGATGCAAGAATTTCCTGAACGTCTTTTCATTGAAGAAAGAAAAGGCAAGTTAGGTCTCGGCACTGCATATATCCATGGATTCAAATGGGCTTTAGCTCGTGACTATCAATACATCTATGAAATGGATGCCGACTTCTCTCACAATCCTGACGACCTTATCAAGTTACACGACGCATGTGCCAACCAAGGCGCAGACTTGTCTATCGGCTCACGATATATCACAGGCGTCAATGTCGTCAACTGGCCAATGGGTCGCGTCTTGATGTCTTACTACGCATCTGCATACGTACGTTTCATTACAAGAATGAAGACAAGAGACACAACCGCTGGTTTCGTATGTTACACAAGAAAAGTATTGCAAACCATCGATTTAGACAAGATTAAATTCATCGGTTACGCCTTCCAGATCGAGATGAAATACACAGCATGGAAACTCGGTTTCAACGTCAAGGAAGTGCCTATCATCTTCACAGACCGCGCTGAGGGAACATCAAAGATGTCGGGCGGCATTTTCAAAGAAGCCATCTTCGGCGTAATCAATTTAAGATGGAGAGGAATGATTGGAAAAATAAAACCTAAAAAAATATGAACTACATAATCAAAAACGCAACACTTGTCAACGAAGGCAAATCCTTCATGGCAAGTGTTGTCATTTCAGGAGATACAATAGAAAAGATAATCCCAACACAGGCAGTCGAATCTGAGCTTGACCTTGTTGGATATGAAGTGATTAATGCAGAAGGACTTTTACTTCTTCCAGGAGCCATTGATGACCAGGTGCATTTCAGAGACCCAGGATTGACACACAAAGGCGACATCGCTTCAGAAAGCCGCGCTGCCGTAGCAGGTGGCGTGACATCATTCATGGATATGCCTAATACTGTGCCTAACACTTTGACACAGCAGCTGTTGCAAGACAAATACGACATCGCTGCAGAGAAGTCAATGGCTAACTATTCATTCTATATGGGCGTTTCAAACGACAATATAGACGAAGTCCTGAAGACAGACCCTAAGAACATCTGCGGCATCAAGGCCTTTATGGGATCAAGCACTGGAAATATGTTAGTCAATAACGAGTCAACATTGGAAAGACTCTTCAGAGAAGCTCCATGTCTCGTCGCGACACACTGTGAAGACGAAGCCATCATCCGCAATAACATCGAGACTTTCAAAGCAAAATACGGTGATGATGCTCCAGCATCGATACATCCACTTGTCCGCAGTGCAGAAGCATGCTACAAGACATCATCATACGCAGCAGAACTCGCTTCAAAATTCGGAACACAGCTGCATATCCTTCACCTCTCAACAGCAAAGGAAATAGAATTATTCAGCAATAATATTCCTTTGAAAGACAAGAAGATAACAGCAGAGACATGTTTACATTACCTACTCTTCGACGACAGAGATTATGCAAGCAAAAAGACATTCCTTAAATGCAACCCTGCTGTCAAGACCGAAAGCGACAAATTAGCCTTGATACAAGGTTGTATTGACAATCATATTGACATCTTGGCAACAGACCACGCTCCTCATACTTTCGAAGAGAAAAACAAGCCTTATTTCGCAGCACCTTCTGGCGGCACATCAGTACAACATCTTTTGTTAGGTGCTTTAGAACTTGCAAACAAAGGCATCATGACAAGAGAAAAAGTAGTGGAAATGTTATCACACAATCCTGCCACCTTATTCAGAATCAACAAGAGAGGTTACATCAGAGAAGGTTACTTTGCAGATTTGGTCTTAATAGACCCTAATAAGGAACAGACCATCAGCAACGAAAACGTATATTACAAATGCGGTTGGACTGCATACGAAGGCATGAAACTCAGCTGCAGCGTGACACATACTTTCGTCAATGGCGAATTAGTTTATAACGACGGTAGTTTCAAAGAAGATTACAGAGGTAAAAGATTAACATTCAACAGATAAAACTATGATTAAAAAAATATTTTTAGCAGTTTCAATATTTCTTTCAATATTCTCATGTTCAAGAAATATGATTGTAGAAGACATCATCGAACAATATGATGATGGCAGCAAAAAAGTCGTTCATTATTACCAAGAAAAGAAAAATGGCGAGATGACATGGATTAGAGAAACATGGTATTATCAAGAAGGCATGAAACATCTTGAAGGTCCTATTGTCAACGGCAAGCGTAATGGAGAATTCAAGGCTTATTACAAATCAGGCATCGTCTTGAGTGAAGGCAATTTCGTAGATGGCAAGAGAGATGGCAAGGCAAAAGTATATTACGAAAGCGGCAAGCTCAACTATGAAGGTTTCTACAAAGACGGCAAGGAATGCGGCGTATGGAAATTCTACGACGAAAACGGCAATCAATATAATGAGGTCAACAGAGATTTACAATGAAGCTATCAGTATTTTCTGACGAATATTACATGCAACAGGCACTTAACGAAGCTCTTATAGCAGAAGAAAACGATGAAGTGCCTGTTGGAGCCGTCATTGTCTGCAACGACAAAATCATCGCTCGAGCACACAACCAAGTGGAACAGCTCAACGACGTAACGGCACACGCAGAGATGCTTGCATTGACTTCAGCATTCAATGCGATGGGAGCCAAATATCTAGACGACTGCACATTATATGTCACACTAGAACCATGCGTGATGTGTGCAGGAGCATTGGCTCACGCTCATGTCAGCAGAGTCGTATGGGCCTGCGACGACATAAAAAACGGATTCAGCAAACACGGCAATCTGTTACATCCAAAAGCCAAAATACAAAAAGGAATACTTCAAGACGAATGTCTTAAAGTATTAAAAGGTTTCTTTGAGAAAAAACGTAATTAAAAAATAATGTAGAGACGCGTCAATGTTTCCTTAAAAATAAAAGAGCATTGACACGTCTTTTTAGTTATAAATTTGAAAATTTTCAGTTGTCAATTTTCAAATACGTGGTGTATAGTTCTTAATCTAAAAGCGGACACTATTTCAGACAATCCATAGATTATGAATGACAAGGCAATGTAAACAGCCACGGTCATAACACCTAAAGTCATAGGACGCAACAAGATAAGTATTGCCAACACGAGCAAGACGATGCCGCAGAACAATGTCAATCCATAGCCTTTCACTTTGAAATTCTTAAGGTCGCCAGCATAGCTGATTGTCATGAAACTTTGATAAAGCATCCACATTCCAAGGATCAACGGCAATGTGATAGCAGCGATTCCAGGGTTAGCGGCGAGCAAGATACCCAACACAATGTTAAGCACCGCCCCTATTATCACAGCCGCTCGCGACACAAAAATATTTCTGCTGAAAATACCGACAATCATCTCAATGACACCAAAGATCAGCAATGCCAGACCTAACAGCAATGTCATCATCTCGTAAGTGATAGCAGGATTTGTCAGCATAAACACTCCTAAAATAAAAGCCAATACACCTATTATTAAATACATCCACCAATGTTTAACAGGTTCCATAGCTCGTTCGTATAAATCGTATGTTTTCATAATATAAATTTTATACGAAAAACAACAGCATATCGCTATTGTTCATGAAGCCTTCATTTTTAACTTTTTTTAACTTTTTTTCTATGATTTTTAATATTAAATTTGCAGTGTAGACTTCTGTGTCTGACTTTTTATCAAATAATAAAAATCTATGGAAATATTAATATATGTATCAAAGATAACCAATCGATTATTTTACATCATCGAATTGATACTCAAAGAAGAACTTGGTATAAACTTTAAATTTACCACCGACAAGGATAAGTATTTATCTTATGAAGGTCCTAAATTACATTACGGCAAAACTCCTCTTGAAAATGAAAACGGATTATTCCAACAATCCGTGAATCTGCTTTTTGAAAGAGACATCGCTGACCAAGATGTTAAAATCTGTAAACATAACGATACAAAAGCAATATTTCCTGTATTTAACGACAACTCAATATTACCATTCGACATCTTTGCCGCATCGTTCTATATCATAACACGTTACGAGGAATACCTACCTCACGTATGCGATCAGTACAACAGATTTCAGCCTCAAGACTCTATACTTTATAAGATGGAAGTCATAGAGAAACCAATCATCAATATCTGGGCAAAAGAACTCGGCAATATCATAACAGAGAAATATCCAGACATTCAGTTAAAGAAGAAGTCATTCAAATTCATCCCGACTTATGATATAGATGCCGCATGGGCCTATCGCAACAAAGGATTCTTCAGGACAACAGCCGCATTTCTTAGAGACGCTCTGGTCTTTAACACCGACGAGATTAAAAGAAGATTCGAGGTGCTTACCAAAAAGAAAATTGACCCGTTCGACACTTTCGATTATCAGATAGAATTACAGAAAGAGTTAAAGCTAAAGCCTTTATATTTCATCCTCTGCGGAGATTATAACACCAACGACAAGAATATATCAATAAGAAACAAGGAATTTCAGGAATTGATAAAACACATTGGCGACTACGCCTTGGTCGGCATTCATCCATCCTTCTCTTCATATCTTCAAAAAGATGTTGTCAAAGATGAAGTAAAACGTCTCTCCAGCGTCTTGAACAGAGATATCACCATGAGCAGACAGCATTTCCTACGATTATGCTTACCTTTGAGTTATCAGATACTCAACGAATTAGACATAACCGATGACTACACCATGGGATATGCATCGCAGGCTGGCTTCAGAGCAGGATATGCTGACACCTTCGCTTTCTTCGACCTTGAAAACGACACTAAGACCAAGCTTAACATACATCCATTTGCATTGATGGACGGAACGATGCGCGACTACCTCGACCTCGACGTACACGAGTCTTTCGACAAAGCGAAGAAACTTATCGATGAGGTAAAAGATGTCAACGGAACATTCATTCTTTTATGGCACAATGAAACATTATCGGGAGAAAAACGTTGGGAAGGTTGGATAACATTATATAGAAAAATTCTCGACTACGCCGTAAGCAAGTTATGATAAGACTATTGAAACATAATGAGATAAACAAAAGACGTTGGGACGACTGCATCAATAAGTCGTTCAATGGCAACGTATACGCATTGTCGTGGTATCTCGACATAGTGCATCCGAACTGGAATGCATTGATAGAGAACGAATATGAAAGAGTAATGCCTCTAACAAACAGCAAAAAGTTCGGATTGTATTATATGTTTCAACCTTTCTTCGTACAACAGCTCGGCGTGTTCTCTACATCACAACTATCTCAAGCTAACGTGGATAGATTCATAGAAGCCATCCCTCAACAATATCTTCTGACACAATACAGACTGAACTCATATAATAAAGTCAATTACGATTCTGACATCATAGCCAAACATCGTAATGTAGAATTAGACTTAATATATGACTATCAATATCTTTACAATAATTACAACAGCAATACTAAACGCAATCTTGCAAAAGCAGAAGCCGCTGGTCTTTCAATCACTAACAATATAAATCCTGAAATAATCATCAGTCTTTTCAGAAACAACAGAGGCAAAGACGTAAAACACTGGAAAGACAAAGAATACAACAGACTTCTCGAACTGATTAATACTGCGATATCGCAAGAATGCTGTTTCACCCTAGGTGTCAACGATTTAGACAACAACACCATTGCAGGAGCTGTATTCATGCATAGTCACGACAGAATCATCTTTCTCTTCTCGGGCAGCGACGAGGCTCATAAAGACAAACACGCCTTGACGATGTTGCTCGACAATGTTATACGAGAATTCAGCGAGACACAATACACTCTCGATTTTGAAGGTTCTGACAACGACGGACTTGCAAGATTCTACAAAGGTTTCGGCGGCGCAGAAGTTTTCTACCCTGAAGTAAAATACAACAATCTAAAAGGAATATTGAAATTCATTTACAAACTAATGAGAAAATAAGAAATATATGATAAAAATAAAGAATCTAGGAGAATCCAATAGTATTATAAACAACTTTATCTCCGAATTAAGAAATGTTGAAATCCAAAACGACAGGTTCCGTTTCAGAAAGAATCTGGAACGTCTTGGCGAATTATTCGCATACGAAATCAGCAAGACTTTGGAATATAAGAGCGAGACTGTAGTCACACCTTTAGGCAGTCTCGAAATGAACGTCTTGAAAGAACAGCCAGTGTTGGCAACAATATTACGTGCAGGTCTGCCAATGCATCAAGGTTTCCTGAACATCTTCGACAAAGCTGACAACTCTTTTATCGCGGCACATCGCAAATATGACAAAAATGAGAATTACGACATCAGCATCGAATACTATTCTACAGCTGATTTTAACGATAAAGTTCTTATTATCATCGACCCTATGCTTTCAACAGGAGAGTCTTTGGTAAGATGTATCAACGATTTATTAAACGAAGATATGATGCCAAAAGAAATACACGTTGCTAATATTCTGGCAAGCAGAGACGGCATCGAATATCTCAACAGAAGTCTTAATAACGTCAACGTCACCATCTGGGTCGGTGCCATCGATGAAGAATTAACAGCCAAAGCATATATCGTCCCTGGATTAGGCGATGCTGGCGATTTAGCATACGGGAAAAAAGAAAAATAATAAAACATATTGACTATGAATGAAAACAGAGATGGTTTTGGCTCTAAGTTAGGAGCCATTGCGGCAGCAGCAGGTTCTGCAATCGGATTAGGTAACATCTATCGTTTCCCTTGCCTCGCAGGTGAAAACGGCGGTGGAGCGTTCTTACTTATTTATGTAACTATTGTCTTATGCCTCGGCATTCCTATCATGATGGCTGAGTTTTACATCGGACGTCGCGGAGGAAAGAACCCGGTAGGTTCCATCAAAGAATTATCACCAAAGACACATTGGAACTTAATAGGTTACATCGGAATTCTGGCAGCTTTCGTAGTGTTAGCATTCTACAGCACTGTATCAGGTTGGACTTTGGAATACATCTACAAAGCAGCGACAAACTTCTTCGCTAACAAAGACATCGCGACTATAGAACAAGGTTTCGTTGATTTCTACAACAACCCATTCCGTCCTTTCTTATGGCAGTTCCTCTTCATGGGATTGACAGCATTCATCATCTTCAAAGGCATTAAAGATGGTGTTGAGAAATATACTAAGATTCTTATGCCTGCATTATTCGTCATCCTCATCATATTATGTGTCAAGTCTTTGACATTAGATGGTGCTGGCGAAGGCTTGAAGTTCTTATTCAAACCCGACTTCTCTAAAGTCAACGGTTCGGTATTGCTCGCCGCATTAGGACAAGCGTTCTTCTCACTCAGCGTCGGTATGGGTGCGCTCATCACTTACGGATCTTATATCAGCAAGAAAGACAATCTCGCAACCACATCATTGTCTGTTGTAGCTGCCGACACATTAGTAGCAATCTTAGCAGGTATCATCATATTCCCAGCTGCATTCACATTCGGCATACAGCCAGAAGCAGGCGCAGGATTGGCATTCAACACATTGCCAATGATTTTCGATAAGATGGCAGGCGGTTATTTCTTCTGCATCATATTCTTCGTTTTATTGGCAATCGCTGCATTGACATCAACAATTTCATTGCTTGAAGTCGTCGTTGCTTTCCTCTCTGAAGAACACGGAATCAAACGTAACACTGCCACATGGATAGGAACATTGGTTTCATTATTCTTCGGCGTATTCTGCACCTTGAGCTTACGTCAAGACTCTATCTTCGTCTTCGGAGACATGACATTCTTCGACTTCATGGATAAGTTCTCAGCAAACTTCTTATTACCAATAGGCGCTTTGTTCATCGTTATCTTCGTCGCTTGGAAAATGGGAAAAGAAAGTTTCTACGATGAAATCACAAATCAGAATACATTGAAGATGAGTGTGAAGAAATTCATTTACTTCATAATAAAATTCGTAGCGCCTATCGTTATTTTGGCAATATTTATTAACCAGTTAATATAGAACTCTAGAATTTTAGAGTTTTAGAATTCTAGAATTTTAAAAAGTATGAAAAGTTTCCTAACGTTCACTAAGGGTGAACGAGTAGCGATTATAATTTTAGCAGCGGTGATATTTCTCCTCATCGCTGCTAATTTTTTTATCTCAAATCACCCTTCAAATGTTAAAAATAATTTACAAAATCTGGATTCGATAATGGCGCTTCATGAGGCGGCAGTTGAAGAGTATTATAATAGACAACAGACAACGGACAACAGACAACAGACTTCATCCTCGAGAGATAAAGTCACCGAGACACAAAGACGCCAAGTCTCCAAGTCTTATAAAGAGACTAGAAATAATATTAATAAAAAAGTTCAACAGCAAAAAGCCAATAGCCTTAGTTCAAAGGTCTTAGTTCAAAAGTCTGTTAAGCTAAATTCCGCTGACACAACAGAGCTGAAATCGCTGCCAGGAATAGGCAGCTTCTTCGCAAAGAACATCGTCGATTATAGAAATAAGTTAGGAGGTTTCATAGAAAAAGAACAGCTGCTCGAAGTCTATGCATTCGATAGTACGAGAATGGCAAACATAGAAAACCTCATCATCATTGACACTATTGAATTACGAAAAGTCAATGTCAACACCGACGATTTCAAAACCATTTTACGACATCCTTATATCGAATATGAAGACGTCAAGAAAATAGTCAACCATCGAGAAAGCAAGGGAATGATAAAAGACTGGGAGACTTATTTGAAAGTCGTTGGAAGAGATGACGTTGATGAGAGGTTAGAGAGATATCTTGGATTTTAAAATCTCATAAATTCAGAATCTCAAAAAATCTGAGGTTTTGAAGTTCTGATGTTTTGAGGTTTATTATTTTCTAAATCTATACTTCACCGTCAGTTCGTCTTTATCAGGTTCTGGAACATCCCAATATGGTCTCTGTGTCTCCGGATCAATATCGTCAGTGTCATTTTCGTCATCTTCAATCTCATCATCGTCTTCGTTCCAGTCCTCATCTCCCAAAGGTACAACTTCATTCTTATAAAATATCGCAAGCACTATTCCCATGACGAAGCCACTGAGATGTCCTTCCCATGAAATGTTGTTTTCTATTGCGTATTTAGGATACAAGCCCCAGACAAGACTGCCGTATAAAAAGACTACTATTAAAGATATTATGATGAGTTTCTTGTCTCCCCTTATGAATCCGCTCAGCATAAGGAAAAACGTAAGTCCGTACACCAAACCGCTTGCGCCTATATGTATACCGCCACGCGCTCCGCACCATGTAAGCAATCCAGTGGAGAATATCAATATAAGAAGTATCTTATTTGCGATGGAACGATAGAAATAATACAAAGCGGAACCTAAAACCAAAATCGGGATTGTGTTGGCAAAGAGATGTTCCCAGTCGCCATGTATGAAATGAAAGAGAATTATTCCCGGCAGGCCTTCAGGACTGACAGGCTTGACGCCGAGAAAAGAAAAATCAAGATGAAAGACGACTTCAATGATTTTCACCAGCCACATTATCGCAACTAATATCGTAGGGATGATCGCGCTGGCTAAAAGAAGGCGTTTCTCGTCTTGATTTTCCATATTATGTCAACAGACAACAGACCACGGACAACAGACTTTGTCCATAACATAATAATGTATACTCAAGGACTGTTGACTGTTGTCAGTAGACCGTTGTCTTATCAATTAGTTTTAAACTTATATTTTATTTCTTTAAGGTCTTCGTTTGCCTTAGCGATTTTTTTCTTGAGACCTTCTTTGTAGTCGACGACTTTCTTTGCTATTTCAGCGTCAGTTGTTGCGAGGATCTGAGCTGCAAGTATTGCTGCGTTGAGAGAAGCGTTGATACCTACTGTAGCTACTGGAATTCCTGGAGGCATTTGTACTATTGAGAAGAGAGCGTCCATTTCCATGTTTGTCTTCACTGGAATACCAATGACTGGTATTGGGGTCATAGCAGCGATGACGCCTGGAAGGTGAGCAGCCATACCAGCTGCAGCGATGATGACTTTGATGCCGCGTGCTTGTGCGCCACGTGCAAATTCTTCTACTAACTCTGGAGTGCGGTGTGCGCTCAAGGCATTCATTTCAAAAGGAATACCCATCTCGTCCAAAAACTTGATGCCAGCTTCTAAAACAGGAAGGTCTGAAGTGCTTCCCATGATGATACTTACTATTGGATTCATATTGTTATGCGTTTTGTGCAAAGATAATAAAAGTCAACGGACAACAGACAACGGACCATAGATTTTTTACTAAAGCCATTGAACCAAGGTTGCTGAACTATATTAATTAAAAAAGTCGTGAAGAAAAACTCTCCACGACTTTAGTTCAAAAGCTAAAAGCCAAAGGCCTTAGTTTATTTGATTTTCTTCTCGATTACTTGAAGAACTTCTTTAGTATCAGTATTTGCAACGTAAGCGATGATATAACATTGCTCTGCATTATAAGCTTCGTCCAAAGTAACTGAATAAGACTTCTTGATTTGGTCTTCTGGAGCGAGTGCTGATGTATTGAGTTCTTCTCCCCATGTGCCGTTTAAAGTCTTACGGAAGACATGACGATGTACAAAATTTTCGTCATCACCTGTTGGTAAAAGTTGTTTTCCAACGATGCTATCTTCCATGACACAAACTGTAAGGCTATATGTATCTGGCAATTCAACCAATGCTTTAGATGTAACGTCAACTTTCAAGTTACGTGTTGCTTCATCGTATTCAACATTAGAAGCCATGCCAACTACAGACTCTTCTTGAAGTGCTGAAGCAACTGCATCAGCCCAATCTGTTGAAGGAACTGCATAAACGCCGCCATCAGATTTACGGTTTACAGTACCAATAGGGTTGCTGTCAAATCCGAAGAAGCTATACCATTCGTCGCCTTCTGTTGTTTTGAAGTTAGGATAGCCACCGATAGGAGCTGACAAGAAACCAGAGTGAACGCCGAGAACTACAACACTATGACCGTATTGTTTTTGTATGTTCAATGCTATTTCACCAGCAGCTGGACAGTTGTTGCATCTTACGCCTGTATAGTCTTCCAAAAGAACGCATTTAGCTGTTGTAAACTCACCTGTTTCACCTGGATTTGGATCAACTGGATCAACTGGTTGTTCTGGAGGTGTAGTGCCGCCATTACCACCTTTGATGTAATCTTGTTCGTCAATAACATCGCATGCAACCATTCCCATCATTAAGAATGAAACTGCTAATATGCTTAATATTTTCTTCATTTTTTAAATATTTAGAATGATGTTGTAATTGATAATGAGAAACCGCTTGAAGCAGGAACAACGCGACATACACCGCCAACGCAGACCATACCTTCGCTTTGACGACCGCCAGTGAGAACGATTCTTGTTGATTCCTTGATGTAACCAACAGATGCTGTGTAGTAATGATCACGGTTATCAGCTATAGGGTTACCGTAGTTGTATTTATCAGCTACAGAAACGAACCATTTAGGAGCGATAGTGTATTCAACTAAAGCAGCTGCCCAGTTACCTCTTTTCTTATAGACGTCTTCGTGACCGAATGTTGATTCTTCTGTTGTGTTACCTTTGTTGATATTATCCCACAAGTGTTGTAATTCAAAACGGATGCTTTGTTTGCTTGTGATTCTGTATGACAAGTCAACGAAAGCGATGTTAGCTTTAACAACAGGAGCGCCTGGGTGGTTTTCGATGATATCCATATCGTAATACAAGTTAATGTATTGAGCGATAAGTTTCCATTTCTTGTTCAAACGTCTTTCGAGTTCGATGTTGAAGTCGTGGAAGAACTTACGGTCGCCAACAGCAAAGAATGGAGATGTGTAACCTAATGTTCCGCTGTTGCCTGCGATATGTGTAGGAGCTTCTTGACCTTCAGCGAGGATGTAATTTCTCTTGATGTCGTTTACTTGGCTGAAATCGAGAGTGATTTTTGTACCATATTTACCACCTATGACAGTGTTCTTTGGTATTGTGTAGTTGACTTGCAACTGCATTGCCATTTCACCGAGAGGTTGTGTAGCGTATGAATAAATTGCAGGAAGGCTGTGTGTATGAGTGTAGTTGATTGGAGGGATGAAGTTGATATCCAAATCGTTCTTCACGCCTTTGTAATCTGACTTGAAGCTCATATTGTCAACACGTTTAACCTGAGCAATAACACCAAATCCTTTTTGAGAATATGACAATGATGAAAGGATAGCTTGACCTTCGTTGAATGTGTAGTTGTTGAATGCTGAAGGGTCATTGATCTTGTATGCATATTCTGTTGTGAAAGCAAGACGACCGTAGCCTAAGTTAACGCGACCGTCGAAAGCGCCAACGTTTTCAGGAATTGTGTAAGTTGTATTGGTATTCTTTTGGTATTTACTTACAAAGCTACCACCAACTGTTGCTCTGAATTTAGTGTTGTTCAATGTTTCGAAACTTTGGTTAAGATCCCATTCGCCGTCGATACCACGAACGACACCTCTTTTAGCAGCATCGCCGTAATCAACCCAATACAATCTTTGTTTACCGAATAAAGCTTTTAAAGTAACGCCAGCAGCTGGACGATAGATTACTCTCATACCACGAAGTGCATTGTCAAAACCCAATGCCCATTCTTCGTATGTTCTGAAGATGAAACCATTACCGAATTGATCGTAGATGTCACCGAGAGTAACTGCTACTGTACCGTTATCGTATGATGCGTAGTAGTTAGCGATACCGAAGCCTTGCAATCTTGTATCGAAACCTGACAATGGAGTCTGAAATGCTTCATAACGAATACCAGCGGTGAAGTTGCCTAAAGAATAGTTAATCTTACCGAAACCATTGAGACCTACTTTCTGTCCTTTTATAGTTTCTGAGGTAATGCCGATAGCTTCGTCGACTCTATAATATTGTCCGTCAATTTGGAAACTGCCGTTTACTTGAGCGTTTTCAACTTGAGCAAACAATGCTGTGGCACAAAATACAAATGCCAATGATAATAAAATACGTCTCATTGTTTAGAGATTTTCATTATTATTCAACAAGTTTCAAAATTTCTTCGTAAAGTTCTTCTTCAGCACCTTCGAAGTAACCAGTGTGTTGATAAACCATCTTGCCGTTACCGTCGAACAAGAATGTGTGAGGAGGATTGCTTACGTTCATAGCTCTTGCTAAGTCTTTGTTAACGTCTAATAAAACGTCAAATTCCCAGCCTTTACCTTCTACGAAAGGTTTGATACGTGGAGTAGAACGT
>JAZKYG010000127.1:0-48575 GCA_045612025.1 Bacteroidales bacterium | reverse complement strand
GAAAGCGCAGCCTGGCAATACCGTCGGCATCGTCTCTGAGCCTTTGAGTGCTTCTATCTCTTCCATTCCCATTTGTTCGAGATGGTCGACAGAGATAGCTCCGTATTTCACGCCAACTTGCACTCCACCTGAAATAGCCATCTCATTGGCATGAATTTTTGGTCGCATGCCATATTTGATGCCAGCCATCAAGACGCGTTCTGTGTCTTCAACGGTGAAGAACCCTTTGTCACAGAAAACATCGACGAAGTCGGCAAGATCTTCTGCGGCAACCAATGGCATCATCTCGTTGATGACCACATCTACATATTCTTCCTGACGGCCTCTGTATTCCATTGGAATACCGTGAGCACCGAGGAAGTTGGCTTTTATTGTTAGTGGAGAGTTTTCTTTCAATCTCTTGATAACGCGCAACATCTTAAGTTCGCTATCGACTGTGAGTCCGTAGCCGCTCTTGATTTCCACGGCGCCTGTTCCCATGCGCATTATCTCATTGAGACGCTTCATCGCTGATTCGTAAAGCTCGTCTTCAGTAGCGTTGGCAGTAGCCTTGGCAGAATTGAGGATTCCTCCTCCTCTCTTTGCGATTTCTTCGTAGCTTAAGCCTTTTATTTTGTCTACGAATTCCATCTCGCGTGAGTTAGCATATACGATATGAGTGTGAGAGTCGCAGAATGTTGGCATCACGATGCCGCCTTTAGCATCGATGACTTTTCTTTCCTTCTGAAGATATTGCTGATATTCTGGAGAATCCATCTTGCCATAATCGGCTATCTTCTTACCTCTTATATATAAGAACGCATTTTCAATGCGGTTGACTTCCGACATAGCAGCGCCGGCTTTCATAAGACTGCCGTCTTCCACGATGCCGACTAATTCCTTTATATTAATGATTAACATAATAACGAGATTTTAATTTTGACAAAGATAAGAAAAGACTTTGAACTTTGAACTCTGAACTTTGAACTTTTTTAGTTAGGAGTTAGGAGTTAGGAATTAGGAGTTAGGAGTTATTTTTTTTAAACTAAGGCTTTGCCTTCGACAGGCGTATCTTATTAAATGTTAATAATTTTTATATATTTTCTTCTTGACATAGGCTGTTTTTTACATTACTTTTGCAACAGTGAAACCTTAAAAAATAATATTATGGCACGTCCTATAAGAGAAACCCCTATATTATATGGGGAAGCAGCTAAGAGGTTTGAGGAAAGAATGAAAATCAAACGCCACGAAGACCCTAAAGAAGTTGAGCTGCAGATGGAAATTTATAACGCACTAATTAAAACCATAAAGATGTAATTGTGCTGTTATGAATAATTACTTCGACTACAACGATTATCGAATCAGAAAGTTATCGTTAGATGAAACAGTAAAGTCGTTCAACTGTGGTGACGCAGACCTGAACGACTTTATTATCAACGACGCTAAAAACTACAGAAAATCATTGATTGCAGTGACATACGTTTTTGAACATAATACTACTGGTGATATTATTGCTTATTTCAGTTTAGCAAATGACCGTGTTTCTCTATCAGACTTCAAAGATAAAACCGAGTTCAATCGTTTTCGTAAAAAACGTTTTGTCAATGAAAAACGTATCAAAAGTTATCCTGCGGTTAAAATTTGTCGCTTAGGAGTTTCTGAGAAAATGAAAGGATTTGGTGTTGGAACCGTATTGTTAGCTTTCATTAAAAGATTCTTTTTCCACGATAATAAGACTGGATGTCGTTTCATAACTGTCGATGCTTATTCGGATGCTATTTCCTTTTATGAAAGAAATAATTTTCAACACCTCCGTAATGATGATGAACCTCATAATATGGTTACACATTTATTATATTACGACTTGAACGACATAGCATGATGTGGAACCGTTTTTTTATAAACCACGTCCTAAACTCCACATTGGATGCGGCAAGACTCGTCAGTACAAAAATCTCAAAATCTCAAAATCTCAGAAACTTAGAAACTCAGCAACTCAGTAACTCAGTGTCTTGGTGACTTGGTGACTTGGTGACTAAAAAAAAAGGCACGACAGAGGCATTTTCTGTCGCACCTTCGGCGCTTTGATTTTCTTTACATCTTATTTTGCAGGGATTCCGCACTGCGTGCTTCATCACCTGCCTGGGAACTGCCGCTCCTGACGGAGCTGTCTTAAAATTCCTCAGTTCCTCAGTTCATCAATTCATCAATTCCTTAATTCCTCCTCGCGTCATTCATTCCGTTGCGCTTGCTTCGTTCGTCCCTCACTCGCTTGCTCACTCCATCAATGACGCTCGGTTCTTCTGCTTAGTACAAAATGATGGAATGTTATTGTAGTTACTGAAGAATAAGGCGGAAGCCGTTGAGGTTGTACCCATAGGCGGGATTGCTGCTGCTACGACGCGACACACGGCAGCTCCTCGCATAGTCGCTCCAGCCGCCGCCACGGAGAACACGGTCAGAGCCAGATGTTGGACCTGTAGGATCTGTCTGCGAACCGCTGCTGTAGCTTCCATACCAGTCCTGGCACCATTCCCAAACATTGCCGCTCATATCATAAATACCTAATTCGTTGGCTTGTTTTGTCTTAACATCGTGTGTCCTTGAACTGCTGTTACTTGTGTACCAAGCTACATCTCCTATTGTATTGCCGCCACTGTATTTGTATCCTTTAGACTTATTGCCTCCTCTTGCAGCATATTCCCATTCAGCTTCGGTTGGAAGTCTGAAGTTCTTGCCTGTAAGTTCATTCAGCTTTGTAATGAATTCCTGACAGTCATTCCAAGAGATACTCTCTACTGGCTTTTGGGAACCGCTGTAATAGCTTGGGTTGCTTCCCATAACAGCTGTCCATAGTTCCTGCGTAACCTCTGTCTCGCCAATGCTGTAGCTGCTTAATGTAACGCTATGCACTGGAGATTCATCGCTATAAGCTTCGCTGTCGTAGTTATCTCCGCTTGAGCTACTGCTTTGCGCTCCCATTTTAAAGGTTCCGCCTTCAACAACTATCATGGTAAAGGAAACACCGTTAACATTAAAGGTTTGGTTTGTTCCTGGAGTATCTGGTTCTTCTGGTTCTTCAAAATCACCGCCAAAGACTGGGCGCACTGGCTCACCGAAGTGACGCAATCCATAGTAGATGTTAACATTGGCATTTTCATAACCCAGACTAAACGCATCATTAAGATTATTAGGAGTACTACTCCAATAAAAAGCGCAGTATGATTCATAGTTAAGCACTTTGCCATCACGAGAACCTGCTGCTGGCAAAAAGATTTTATTTCCATTAGGTCCTGTCGCCCTATGGCCATTGACGCCTCCTTGAACACACCATTCCCATGTGCAACTTACCAATAATTCATGGAACTCTTCCACCGTAGGGATTCTCCAGTTGCCACCCCAGTCGGCAGCTGCCACGTCATATTTAGTGTTACCAGAAAAATCAGCAATATTCTGTTCATGCGTCGTACAATTAGCCTCTGTATATTCTGTTTTGGTGGTTATCTCACCCCAAGCGTAATAGTTGCCATATTCTGTCGCCTTACTTGCCCCAACGTTGCATGTAGCCCATTTCAATCCAGAAGGCAAGCCGAGGTCTACATAGTTATGTCCGTTTTCTGTTCCGCTTATGGTTTCTTCCGGTTCTTCTCCCGTTGTAACAAAACTCTTCTCTTCTCCGTAAAGCGTGCCGAAATCTGTTACGATATATGTCCTGACATAATATTTAGTGCCGCTTGTCAAATTTGTAAGATTATATGAAAAGCCAGTAGTGCCAGTACCGCTACTGCCGCCATTGTTATTATGCGATCCGCTTATTGTAGGATTTTTACTCTTGCCCCAGCAGAAACCTCTCTCTCTCATCTTGTTAGCCGCATCATTGTTTGTCACGCTGCCACTAAGAACAGCTGAATTATTGGTAATGCCACCAACATCTTTAGTTACGACAATAGGTTTACCCACAGTCTTGAAACTTTCCTTCTCGCTCTTAACCTGAGTATATCCGTTATCATACTCATAACAATAATAATAGGTAACACCATCTTTCAAGTCTTTAACATCTACGCTAAACATCTCTTCATCAAAAGAACATTCATATACTTTCGCAGCACTCATATCTTCTTTCTCCGAGAGATATAATTTCATAGTCTCCAATGCTGATGGATAAGAATATTCACCGCTTATCTTCATATAATCCCAGCCCACCTTGATGTCAAGGCCATTCAACTCCACCTTGCTGGCCTCCAAAACATCATCTTTCCTGCAACCAGCAAAGAATACCAATATCAAACCTATTATCAATAATGCTCTTTTCATACTCATTTATATTTTTATGTCAACAGACAACCGTCAACAGTCTTTGTCCATTTTTTAATTTACTTTTTCCAAGTCTCCCAACTCCTAACTCCTAACTCCTAACTCCTAACTACCACCCAAATCCTAATCCCACTTTCACTTCCATCATCTTGAAGTTCGTAGTAACAGCATCGAGACTTATCGCCATACCTCCTACTCGGAACATCAAGCCTGCTGAAAGGTCAAGGCCTTTATATGTATTGGCAGGATATTCAACATATTCACCCAAAATCGTTTCTGCAGCTCTTATTCTCATTCCACAACCGGCACCGAGTTTAAGATATACAGGTTCGCCTAGACGCATCATAAATCCACCAGTAATAGAGAGACGTGTCGTCTTGCTGTTGCCGGTTATCGCAGCCTTATCAAAAGACGTGTCAATGACATCAAATCCTGTGAAATCGAAGTTAGACATCGCACTGAGGAACCATCCCGTCTTACCTGCAGAACCGAAACTGATTCCGTATGACAGTTGTGGTGCAATAGAATATGCCGCGTTCAAAGTAACGAAATTGTATTTGTCTACAGAAGGTTTGGGTTTTGACACCGTCTCTGCTTCAGGTTTAACATCATCAGTTTTTGGTTCTACAACCTTTACGTCATTATTGGCATTGACATCATTTGAATTCAGAGCACCTGCACTTACCAGAGTCTCTTTCAAGTTCAAGGTCTCGCCTTCTGCAATAGTAATAGTTTTCCTCAATACCGCATAGCCTTGTTTAACGAGTTTCAGTTCATGATTACCCACGAGCAAGTCTGTGATAATCTTAGGTGTCTGTCCGTGATGTTTACCATCAATATAAATCTCAGCGCGCATAGGATCTGAGTTCACATTCAAGAAACCGCATATCGCTCTAGGCGCATCTATAGTTATCGTAACGTCTTCACCCAAGACGATATTAACGTTTTTGCCGCTAGTCTCATGCGACGCCTTTCTTGCCTCCACATAATGAGAGCCTTCTGGCAGACGGCCAATCCATGTTCCTTTTCCTTTATATTCGTTATCCATATATATATCAGACTCTGCATCCGTGTTAATAGTCACATTGACGAAATTAGGAGTCATATTCAACACCGCCTTGGTCGTCTGTCCGTCCGCGACTATGAATTTCTGCTCCGCCTGCTTATACATTTCCTTCACGACCTTCACTGTATATTCGCCGCTCGCAAGCTTATCTGTTTTAAAAGGAGTCTTTCCAACACGCTCATTATCAACATATACAAGAGCGCCATTTTCAGGTCTGGACTCAATCTCAAGGAATCCGTATGCGGGGCGCATCACCCTCTCAATTACGACAGCATCTCCGTCTGTTATGCTCACGCTTCCGCTTTCTGTATGATAATATTTACATTCAATCCTCCATGTGTGCGTCGTTCCTATGCTTAAAGTCTTTGACACCTCACCGTCGCCCACATATTCATCATCAATGAAAATCTCCGCATTTCCCTGATCTGAAGAAATGATAAGGTAATTGATATTAGGTTTCTCTGGTCCTTGATAAGCGTTAGGATTTATATACTGCAACACCATCTCGTATACGCAATAGTCACACAGTTCTTCTGGAAGGTAATATTTATACGTTCCGTAATCGGGATGCCTTATGTCGATGAATGTAGCTGATTCTGCTGAGATATAAATCCACATTGAGCCGGTCTTAGGTTTCTTTATAATCTGCGTTGCTCTGTTTCCAACGAACACCAGACGCATCCTCTCCTGTTCAGGGATATTCTCCGTTGAAATCTTTATCAAAGCCATAGGCAAATCGTTGCCATCAGTATATTCAGCCTTGTCATCAATAACACCACCAGGCACATATCTGAAAGAACCTTCCTTAACCTGAAGCTGTGAAAATGCGTTTAATGATATCAATGCAAATATTACAAGTAAAATTCTCTTCATAAAACAAATAGGATTGAATGCTCAAATTTAAACAAAATCAATATATAAAACCAAATTGTAAATTTATTTTATGAAAAAAATTTATTTTAAGTTAACATTTATTCACATATCATTTTTTACTGCATTTTTAAGCATCAAAATGTTGACAACTCATCATTTTGATTTAAATTTGCAAGAGCAATGAACGGGCTAAAGGTTCTGAGTTTTTGAATTTTTGATTTTTTGAGGTTTTTAAAAGTGGAACTAACACGAAACATATTACAACAATATTGGGGCTACCCTTCTTTCCGTACCATGCAGGAAGACATAGTGGATGCCGTTGTCAATGGCAACGACACCTTGGCATTGCTTCCGACAGGCGGCGGCAAGTCGATATGTTTTCAGGTTCCTGCAATGGCAATGGAAGGCGTATGTATCGTGATAACGCCGCTCATCTCTCTCATGAAAGACCAGGTGATGCACCTTAAGAAAATAGGCATCGCTGCAGCTGCCATATTCTCGGGCATGCATTATAATGAAATAGAAATCGCCTACAACCAGGCGGCGTTCGGGATGCTGAAGTTTCTATATGTCTCGCCAGAGCGTCTTATGACGGATGCTTTTATCGAGGCCTTGAAAAAGATGAAGGTTTGTCTGCTCGCCGTCGACGAGTCGCACTGCATATCTCAATGGGGTTACGACTTCCGTCCACCTTATCTTAAGATTGCTGAGATAAGAAAATACATCCCCGACACTCCGGTACTAGCGCTCACTGCAACAGCAACGCCACAAGTCGTGGAAGATATTCAATATCGTCTTGCTTTCAAAAAGAACAATGTTTTTCAGACCAGTTACGAACGCAAGAACGTGACATATAACGTCATCCATGAGGCCGACAAATTCGGACTTATGTACCGTCTCCTGCAAAAGATGCAAAGCGGAAGTGGCATAGTCTACGTCAGAAGCCGCAAACGCACAAAAATCATTGCCGACTGGCTGCAATCGGTTGGCATCAGCGCATCGTTCTATCATGCCGGTCTCGATGCAAAGACTCGCGACTACAGACAGCAGATGTGGATGGACGGAAAGATTAAAGTCATTGTGGCGACCAACGCCTTCGGCATGGGCATCGACAAACCCGATGTGAGACTCGTCATCCACCTTGACTTGCCCGACAGTCTTGAAGCTTATTTCCAAGAGGCAGGACGTGCCGGCCGCGACCTTCAGCCATCAGAGGCGTTCTTATTGGTAGCAGACAGCGACATAAACAAACTTAAAGAAAACCTCGACAGTTCTTATCCTGAACTAGATAAGATAAGAACGATATATAATGCTATCGGCAACTATCTCCAGATTCCTATAGGCGCGGGAGAAAACCAGACTTACGATTTCAACATCGATGCTTTCATCCAATATTACAACTTCTCTCTGCTTGAAGTATATAATGCGATAAGACTCATCGAAAGAGAAGGATATTTCGTGACATCAGAAGCCCTCAACACTCCGTCGAAAGTCCATATCAGAGCCGGAAGAGAGGACTTATATCGTTTTCAGATTGAATACAAGGAATATGATACAATAATAAAATATCTGTTAAGAAACCTTCCAGGTGTCTTGAGCGACTTTGTAAATATCAGAGAAGAACAGATATCGCAGAAAACAGGTCTGCCAGTCGACGTCATCAACAAACAGCTCGCCAATCTGGAACGACTAAATTTCCTGAATTATATTCCTCGTAACGACAAACCTCAGATTCAGTTCCTGACTCCAAGAATAGATACAAGATATTTCTCTTTGTCTAATGAGATTTACAGAAACAGGAAAGATGACGCGAACAAACGCATTCAGTCCGTCATCGACTTTGTCAATAACAATGAAGTCTGCCGAAGCGTACAGCTCTTGAGATATTTCGGAGAAGACATCAAAAAAACATGCGACAAATGCGACGTATGTTCTTCTAAAAACAAGATGACTCTCAGCGAAAACGAATACAAGGAAATCAGCGAAACCATCATAAAGGAACTAATGGAAAGCGAATCCGACGTTTATGAAATATTAAATATTCTGAAAGGTTATCACGAAGAAAAAATCTTAACCTCCATCAAGTGGATGCTTGACAACAACATCATCAAACAAGATGAAAACGGGATGTTGAAACTCTGAACTCCTAACTCCTAACTCCTAACTAAAAAAGACGCTTCAATGAGTGTTTATTCTAACGGAATCATTGAAACGTCTCTACTTAGTGTCTTGGAGTCTCAGAGACTCGGCGACTTATTTATAATTCTTTATATACTCCAATGCTGCATCGAGCTGACCTTTAACACCAGCATCTCTTGTAAGAACTTCTTGATTAGGTGTGAATCCCACTCCTTCTGGAACAAAGCCTTCATGTGTCTTGATTTCATAAGTTGAGGTATACACATAATGACTTTCTCTTTCTATATCACCGAAAGGACCGCCGTATGTAAAGTCAATATTATCATTTGACAAGAGAGGTCCTGTAGCTCCGTATGTACGCTCACCTATAACGTAACCTGTTGGCAACTGTGAGATATTGTAAGTTGTTATCTCACCCATACTGATAGAATAGATATTAGACAATACCACATATGGAATGTTTTCTGAAGCCAAGTCACGGTTTGTTGTTGACGGTTCGATTATCACTGGTGACCATACAGAATGTTCCAGTCTACCTGGACCTTCTTTATAACGAGTTGACATCACAGCATGATCTTTCTTAATGAAAGGAGCAACAACATGATTCATGTCTGAGAGGTAACCGCCATTATTGCAACGGTTGTCAAGGATAACGCCTGCCAATTTATTCTTAGGTGTTTTTAATGCTGCATTCTTCCATTTGTCGATCAACTGAGCTGCGTTGTAATATGGTGAAGACGCATTGTTCAATCCTGACATTATAACGCTCATCTTATATCCGTTTTGCCAGAGATAAGGAACTAATCTTCCGTCTGGAAGTTCAAACAAGAGATAACACACTGTTACCTGAACGTCATCAGTATTGACTTTTTCATAACCGCTGAAGGAAATCTTATAAGATGAGTTAGAACCTGAGGCCAAGTTTTTGTTGAACTGACTTAATTCACTAGAAAGGGCATGACTTTCTTTATAATAATAATCTCTTGTTTTGATCTCATTGTTTGCAGGGTTGACGCTTACCACGTTATCCCAACTATTAGAATACAAATTCTTAACCTTAATCGACATATGATGATCTCTAAGTCCACCCATTGCCTCATCATACAAAGCCTGCAACTCTTTTGTTGAGACGCCATTGCCAGCTGCAATGCGCAAGTCCAAAGCTTCAAATTGTGGCATATATTTTTCATATACTGCATCCCAGTCTGTTTCATCGACATCCCAGAACACATAGCCAGTATTGATATTATTCCACAAAACATCAAACTGTTCTGCATAATTGCTATATGCCAAACTAGAAGTCTCACCTATATAAGGAACATAGTCTGGAGTTTTTCTACAAGAACTGAATGTCAGCGCGATTGCCGCTAATATTATTAATGATATTTTACGCATGATTATTATAATTTATATATTACACCTAATGTTAATGATCCTGTGTTATTGTAACGAGGATCGGCAGAAACCTTGCTTATCTTCATATAACTCATCAAGTCATAATAGAGCAAGGCATCCAATTCCAATGAGACTTTGTCAGACAATTCGCAGCTAAGACCTGGACCTGCGACGATACCTGCGACAAAACGGTTATGATATTCATTAAACTCCATTTTCTCGTCGAATTGTATTGTATTACCATTGAGGTCAAAGGTATTGCCACTCACATTTGCCTTCATCCAATAGCTCACATATCCGCCCATGATGAAATGTCCGCGCACCTTTGTGCCTCCGAATGTGAAATCAGCCATAACAGGTACTGTGAGGTATTGATTATTATAATCCGTATATATACCTTTTACAGCATTAAGATTACGTTTCATAGTATGAGAACGTGACAACATCTCAACATTGGCTCTCATTGCAAACCATTCGTTAACTTGATAACGTAACACCAGACCTAAATCGAGACCATTTTTTGCATGATAGGTCTCATCAACACGGCCTGCATTAGAACGAGTGACTGAATTAACATCAAGTCCACCCTTCAATCCAATTCCTAATTGCGCATTTACATTTGTTGCAAGCGCAATAAAAAATACTAAAATAAATAATTTAACTTTGTTCATAATTTCTCTTTTTATGCGTTGCAAATTTAAGAAATTAACAAATAAAAAAAAAGACCGCCGAAGCGATCTTTCAACTTTTTTATAAACGTCTTAGAGGCCTTTTACAAGTTCAGCACCTGCTTTGAATTTAACGACTGTCTTTTCTGCAATCATTATTTCTTTTCCTGTTTGTGGGTTGCGGCCCTTTCTTGCAGGATGCTTTGTTGTTGAAAATGTACCGAAACCTACTAATGATATACGTTCACCTTTTTGCAATGCCTCTGCTGATGCTTCCATAAATGCCTCGAGTGCTTTTTTAGCATCTACCTTTGTCATACCTGCCTTTTCTGCTATGACATTTACTAATTCTGCCTTGTTCATACTAATTCAATTTTGATTAAAATATAACTTTAAAATTATTAAGTAACAATCACTTAATAAATCTCGCTTACAAATCTAATTATTAATTATTATAAAAACAAATATTTTTTAAGAAAATTTATTTTGTCGAAAAATTAAAAAAATCACAATTATCTCTCTTTTCCAAAACACTTGTATTTACTAAAAAACACAGCAATCAGACCTGTTGATAACTTCATACAAAAAGACCGTTTTCACATGAAAAAAAACATATAAAAAAGGGATCTGACCTTATAATTTATAGGTTCAAATCCCAATTTTAACGAAAAAATTTCGTAATTTATATAACTTTCCACTCTCCTTCAAGTCGAGTTCCTCTCAAGAAATCTGCTATCGGCATCGCCTTCTTGCCTGCCTGCTGAATGACTTTTATTGAAATATTATTATTTCCCAACACAACATCCAGATAAGACTTGCCGTCAGTCTTTATCTTATACATTTGTGTGTCTTCTGATTTATTTTCCTTCAAAGCGACTTCAAAAATCTTGATATCCAAAGTCTCATTATTTTCAGAGACGAATTGAGTGTGAGCTGCTGGATATGGAGACAATCCTCTGATGAAGTCATATATCGACTTGGTGTCTTTTGTCCAATCGACTTTGCAGTCTTCCTTAAAGATCTTTGGAGCTGGTTTCAACTGGAGATTCTCTCTCTCAATGATAGATTCCTGTGACTGAGAATGTACCTTTCCCTCCTCTATCATCTTTATTGTCTCCACAACGACTTTGTTTCCAAGCAACATCAGCTTATCATGCAATGTACCTGCAGTCTCATCATCCTCAATAACCACTTTCTCCTGCATAATAATCTCTCCAGTATCGATTTCTTTATCAAGAAGAAATGTTGTGAGACCTGTTTCCTTTTCACCATTTATGATAGCATGATTTATAGGAGCCGCTCCTCTATATTGAGGCAACAATGATGCATGAAGGTTGAACGTTCCCATAGGAGGCATGCTCCACACTACTTCTGGCAACATTCTGAAAGCCACCACCACAAAAAGATCTGCATTATACGAAGACAGTTCTTCTATAAACTCTGGAGATTTCAAGCTCACTGGCTGCAATATCGGCAAGTCATATTTCAAAGCTGTCAGTTTAACATCAGAACTTTGGATTTTCTTGCCTCTTCCTGCAGGCTTATCTGGAACTGTCACGACAGCCGCCACTTCATAGCCAGCTGATATTATAGCTTCTAACTGCGATGACGCAATCTCTGGAGTACCGAAATATACTATCTTCATATTATTTAATTTTTATTTGCAAAAATAAGAAAAGACAACGGACAACGTACAACAGACAACAGATTTTTTAATTCCTAACTCTATCCCTAAGATAAGCTTTCTTTGCGTATGACAAGAAGAATACCACCGACATCAAGGAGACTGCGGCTGACAAGATAAACGCGGAGTTATATCCTCCGAGATGTTCTGCCACATAACCGCCGCCTATAATTCCAAGTCCCACACCCAAATCCCAGCTCGTTAATATAGTAGCATTAGCCGTGCCTCTTTTATCATTCGTAGTCATATTCAAGAACATGGTCTGTACAGCAGGATACATGCTAGCCTGTCCGAAACCTATCACTACTGCGGAGATATAATATCCGTATATGTTTTGCCAAAAGGCGAATGTTGCATAACCAATGGCTACCACTATCACTCCATATGTCGCATTTCTGACAGCAAAACCTTTGCTTAATGCTTTAACGCCAACAAACCTAGACAATATCAAGCCGAAGGCGAAAAGCATAAAGAAAGTTCCAGTTCCAGTCGTGATATTCAGCACATCCTTACTATAAATCGCGATATACGTGGAAAGTATTCCATACGACATTGCAATAAGCGCGATACAAATACCCTGACTCCATCCTTGCACCAAAACAAATCTATCCAAAGATATTTTCTTCTTCTCCATAACCGGCGGACGATATTTGCAATCCACGTAGGAATTGATGAGAAGTCCTAATAATGCACATACCAAGGATACCGTAAATAAAAGATTGTAATCATTAAAGCGGCTATACAGAAGCAGGCTCAACGACGGTCCTATTGCCATTGCGAAATTATTGCTAAGTCCCCAGTAGCCTATCCCCTCACCTCTTTTTTGCGAAGGCAAGACATCTATTGCCACAGTATTGCTCGACACCGATGTCAAGCCGAATGGCGCGCCATGCAGCGTCCTTATGACCGCAAACAATATCAGCGAACCTGTGATATAATAGCCAGTGAAAAACAATGCGAAAGAAGCATAAGCTATCATCAGGACCTTCTTTCTAGAGAATCTATCGACTATATAACCACTGAAGAAACGTATCGCCAAAGCAGCGATGCTGTATCCGCTCAACACCAAGCCTATCATAGCCTTATCCGCATGAAACACATCACGCAGATATAAAGGCAACAATGGCGTCACGAAATAGAACGAGAAATACATCATAAAATTAGCCATCCATACTTTCAGGTAATTGCCCGAGAACAGCCTTATTTTCTCCTCATTATTCATTGTCGATTCCATATTTACATCTCAAAAAAAAACACCCGACTATTACAATCGGGTGTTTACTTCTTAATTGTATTCTTATTATTTCATTTCAGCTTGTGCTCTTGCGATGTTCTTTTCAATGCTGAAGCCTTCATTGCTGTTAGGATAGTCAGCTTTGATTGTATTGTAAGCTTCGATAGCTTTTGCATAGTTGCCAGCCATTTCGTAAGCCATACCAGCTCTGAGCAAGTACATTGGTGAAGTGAAGCTGTTAGCAGATTTCAAAGCTGCGTTTTCGTAAGCTTTAGCTGCTTCTGCAACATTACCTAATTCCATTTGAGCATCTGCCAATGCGCCTAATGCCAAAGATGAAACTAAAACGTCTTTACCTTTATATGATTCAAGATACTCAACAGCTTTGTTGAAGTCGCCAGTATTGAGGCAACATACACCAGCATAATATTTTGCCAAGTTTGCTGTTTTTGTGCCACCGAAATCGTTGATAACATCTACAAAACCGAGATAGTTGCCATCACCGTTCAATGCTGTTGTGAAGTTATCATTTTCAAAATACTGTTCTGCATGATAAATTGCAACTTGAGCATCTTTTTCACGTGGTTCTAAATAATACTTCTTAACGCCAAAGAAAGCGAGAACTGCTACAACCATTATTGCCAATACAACAATGATAGATTTTTGATTATCAATAACGAATTGTTCCGCTTTTGTCAAAGTTGTTTCAATTGATTCGAGGCGTTCATCACCTTCATTCTTAACATTTTGTTTTGCCATATCAAATTTATTTTTTCGAACTGCAAATTTAGTTTTTTTATCTGAAAAAACAACAAAAATTTTAAATATATTTGCTCAATTATTTTCGATAAGCAAAACTTAAAAACAACAGTTTCTACACATTATTATATTAATATAGGTATCAATATTTTACACAATAAAAAACAAACAAATAATGTCACCAAAAGATCAGGAATTATATAAGTTTTTACAACAATTCACTACAGAAGAGAGAAAAAAACGTTTTGAAGAAGTGCTAAACTATAGGACTCGCCACGTAACCATCGTCTTAGAAGATATCTACCAATCACACAACGCGAGTGCTGTTTTGAGAAGCTGCGACATCAACGGCATACAAGACATACATGTCATCGAAAACCGTTGGGTTTATAATGTCAATCCCGACATTGTAGTTGGCAGCGTGAAATGGTTGGACCTTAAAAAATACAACGAAAACGACTTCAACACTCCTGAAGCTTTTGACAATCTTCACAAGAAAGGATACAAAATCGTCGCTACATGTCCACATCAAGACGACTTCACCCCTGACGAGCTTCCTTTAGACGAGCCAGTTGCCATCGTTTTCGGAACAGAGAAGACTGGTCTCAGCCAATATGCTCTTGAAAATGCCGACATGTACGTAAAAATTCCGATGTTTGGTTTCACAGAAAGCTATAACATCAGTGTTTCTGCTGCTCTGATGATGTACACATTGATGCAACGCTTACATAACAGCGACATCGACTGGCATCTTACAGAAGAAGAAAAAGACGAATTGAGATTAGACTGGAGCAAGAAAAGCATCAGACGCTTCTGGGACTTCGAACAGAAATTCAGAGACATGCACCCTGAGTTTTATAAATAAAAATTCAGAAACTCAAAATTAAAAAAATCTCAAAACATCTGATTAGATTCTGAAGTTTTGAGATTTTGATTTTGTGAATTTCACTTAACGACTCTAAAAACAAGTTCCTCTCCCGGACGTGCGAGTCTCATTCTTTCGCGTTTCGTTTCATCGAGTTCGAAATAGAGTCTATCTGCATCAACGGCAAATCCTGCTTTGCGCAGAATCTCTGCATAGTCGCGACCGAATTGTCTCACGTGGTCATATTGTCCGAAGAGACGTTCGCGTTCCTTTGGATCTGTCACACTTGGATCTTCGAAAGTATCAACATTAGGATTTATAGGCACCATCAATATCGCCCAGCCTTGCGGCTTTAAGATTCTCTTAATTTCAGAAAAAGCCTTATCTACATTATCAACATGTTCCAAGACATGATTGCAGATGACGACATCGTAGGTGTTATCAGGAAGATTTATATCAGTAACATCCAGATGCAAGTCGGCAATAGGCGAATCAAGATCGGCAGTTGTATAATCCAAGTTTTTCAAACTCTTGAATCTCTTCAGGAACGGCTGCTCCGGAGCAAAATGCAACACCTTTAAATCATCTGTAAAAAAGCCTGTCTTCTCCTTAAGATACAACCATAGCAAACGATGACGCTCCAATGACAAACAGTTAGGACACAAGCGATTATCCATAGCTTCACCATAACCATAAGGCAGAAATTTACGAAAATGCTTTCCACATACTGGACATTCCACCTTATTTCCCCAATAGAACGGTCTTATCAAAATGCTGAACAAATAACTAAATTTTATCAGTATCTGACGAGGGAATATCTTTGTCAAAAGCGAGATTATCTTCTTCATCATCGGCATTTATTTTGAAACATCATCATATAATTTCTTTATAGTCTCTGTCATCTTTGACCACTCGTACTTTTTCTTTTCTTCTATGACATTATCTTCAAAGAATTCTTTTCTATTGTTATCATAAAAGTCACATATAGCATCAGCTATTTTAACAGGCTGTGGTTCAACGACATATCCGACTTTTCCATCAGGAACGATTTCTCTCAATCCACCTACATCTGTAACCAGCATTGGTTTTTCAAAATGGTAGGCAACCTGTGTCACACCGCTTTGCGTCGCTGATCTATAAGGTTGAACGACCATATCTGCAAGGTTAAAGAAATTCTTTACCTCTTCATCTGGGATATATCTGTCACAGATTATGACCTTATCATTAATCTTATAATTATCAATCATTTGCAGATAAGGCTCTTTCTTTTCGTAGAACTCGCCTGCAACGATAAGCTTAACCGGATAATTATCGATACGCTCATCTGCCATAGCTTTCAACAATAAATCCAAGCCTTTATATTCGCGTATCAGACCAAAGAAAAGAAGGTAATTATATTTATCATCAAGATACAAACTGTTTATCGCCAGAGACCTGTCTTCCCTATCGCCATAATGATCGTAGAGAGGGTGTGGCGAGAAACATTTAGGTTTTGACTTTTTATCTAATTTAGATATATCTTCCAAAACAGACTTTGAAAGAGCCACAAAAGCATCCATTCTTTTCACAAAACATGGAGAGAATATTCTATCCAAGACAGACTTCTCATGAGGCATCATATTGTGAACCAGGCCTATGCAACGTATCTTCTTATTCTTTGATATTATCTTGGCCATCTTTGCGTAACATGGAGCGAAAAACGACATCCAATATGCAAATATGACTATATCTGGATTTTTAGCTTTAATCTCTTTGGCGGTCTTAACCCATGAGAATGGATTTATGGAATTTATTCTTCTAAAAATCCTGATATTTTTAGGTGCAGGCGCATCAGAATACTGAGTCTTGCCAGGAAACAGAATCGAAGGATATTGTAACGTAAACGTGTACAGGTGAACATCGTCACTTTCTGCAACGAACTCATTTGCAAGGCGGTCCGTAAATGCTGCAATACCGCCTCTATAAGGATGCGAAGGTCCTACTATTATAATTTTCATAATGTTTCTATACTAATTTAAAAAATGACAAGCATTTATTGATAATATCATTTATTTGTTTTGAAATATCTAATTTATAAATAGTCACAATTCCTAACAAAGATACCAACAATGTTCTGACAGCAGAATCAAATATCTGTCCTACTATCTCAACATTAAACAATGGCAGCATCTGCCTTGACACATATCTTTGCAACAACCAATCTATTACGAATAATGACACAATTATTAATAGTATATATAACTCTTTCACAGAAAAAGGAGAAAGTTTAAGTTTCCAATTAACGAATGCCAATAATGTAGAATAATATATAAAATAAGATATCAACGAAGCCATTGCTGCGCCCTCCATTCCCCATACAGGTATAAGTTTGACATTCATCAAGATAGCTGAAGCTGCAAGCAATATGGTAAAGAATAATGAATAATAGTAATATTTGGAATAACTCAACACCGTTACGCCAACATTTAAAGATGTGTTAATGATCTTAACGACAGCAAGAATAAGAACAACGAATTTAGCTTCTTCATAAACTTTTCCATTTGGAATCAAGCTATAGATCAAATCTATATTTATCCAGATGATGAGGAATATAAAACATGAAACTACAAACTGATGCAAAGAGACACTCTTTATCAACTTATTAACTCCCAAGAAATCATTATCTTTCATACCTTGAGATATATGCGGACGCGATATTGCTGACAAAGAGCGGTATGGTATTTCCACCAAATTAGCTATATAAACTGCGATTGTATTAACACCAGCCACTGCCAAACCCAGTTTTCCAGACACAAAGAATGTATTGAGAACAGGTATTAAGTTTCCAGCCAAAGATGTCGCTATCAAAAATAAAGTGTAGAACATAAAGTCTTTCCGCAACCATTTGGAAACATACGAAGGTTGTATCTTAAAAGAAACTTTTTTCAATGTCAAAAGATATATGACATTGAAAAAAGTTGCGATTCCGTATGTAAGACATAAAGCCAGCACCATCCCGTCGAGATTTATCACATCGAATGCGTAAAGCAGATAAACCACCAAAGTCATAAGACGTATACCCACTTCTCTTACAAACTTAGGGAAGACTATCCGCATTAGAAGATTTGAATTAGTCTCAAAGACAATAAGATACACCATAAAGAACGCCATTGGTATGACGAAATAGATGTAATTAACGAACAGTTCTGAATTCTGTGAGAAATAATTTTCTATTGGTTGCTTAAAGACAAAGAATAAAACCGAGAAAATAATGAAACCGAAAAACGGTATTATTACAGTCCAGCCGAAGAAACCATGGTCTTTCTCTTTCTCGTCTTTAAAATACGGATAATAACGCATTGCCGATGTGCTTGTTCCAAGCTGAGCCAATCCTGAAAGCAAGATTGCTGCATCAACCAGAATGCGTGTCAGCCCGACTTCTTCTGTCGTAAGGTATTTGGTAACAATAAAAAAGGTGGTGATGAAACCCACCAACACCCCTAAATAATTCATTATTGAACCTTTTATGCTCTGTCGAACAACAATACCCATTTTTTCAGTTTAAAGTTTAAGGTTTATTTGAGTGCTTGTCATTTAATTCTGTTCAAAACATTCTTGACAAACTTCTTTGTAGGGTAATCATTATCATTAAATACATGATAAAGTTCTGACATAAGAGGGAACGCATTGATATCAATGCAGCTATCCTGTACTTTCTGATAGAACACATCAACAGCGATACGACCTTCGAGTACAACTTTTTCTGATATTCCACTATTGAAGAAACCTTTACCTATCAAAAGGCCTAATGTTCTGTTGCGGCTCATGTCATTGAGTGAAGTAAGAGAGAAATCACCGAAACCGCAATAGTTAAACATTGTTATCTCATGACCGCCGAATGCAATCATAAGGCTACGCATCTCATTGATTGACTTTGTTATGAATAAAGATCTCATATTTGCAGAGTCATAGTTCGCATCAAGCATACCGATGATGATTGCGTAAATATTCTTCAAGATACTTGCGAACTCAACGCCTTTTATATCGTTAGAGAAGTCGAATGTTATATTGGTATTTTCAAATAACTCTGATATTTCACTGAAATATTGATTATCTGTACATGCGAGGGTGAATCCTGTATCCTGACGATTTATTATCTCTCTAGCGAAAGATGGACCTTTCATCATCATTATTGGATTTTCGAAATGACCTTGCAGGCAATCAGGTATCAGGCAGTCACATTTTCCAAAACCTTTAGCTAAATTTACAATAATGGCTTTTGGATTTATGTGTTCTTTATTTTCAAAAAGATAACCTACTACTGCTGTTGAAGGAATTGCCATGAAGATAACATCGGCATCTTTCAAAACGCTAATGTCAGTCGTTGCCTTAAGATTTCTTGACAATTTAACGTTTGGGAAATATGTAAGGTTATATCTTAAACTGTTAATTGATTCTACTACTTCTTCTTCAATAGAAAGCAATGTGATGTCATCTACGCCTTTTCTCGCCAAAACATTTCCTATTGCTGTTCCTATGGCACCACTACCTACAAAAACGATTTTTTTCATAAAAAAAATTTTATGCAAAATTAAAGCATTTCTTCTTAATTAACAAAGAAAAAAGCCTTAATTTTAAAACTCAAAAAGCAAAAACTCAAAACATCAAAAAACTTTTGAGATTTTGAGTTTCTGCACTTCTTAATTTCCAATCAAACCAGCGAACATCTGATAACTCTGCTATCATCAGTATCGCCTAATTTTATCTCGACTTTTATAAAATGTTCAGGCATCAGAGGGTCGATAAGCTCTGGCCATTCCAAGAGGCACAAACCGCTTCCATAGAAATAATCTTCATAACCTATATCAAACACCTCCTCCAGACTTTTAATTCTGTAAAAATCAAAGTGGAAGATTGAATCAGAAGTCTCTGTCTGATATTCATTGACCAAAGCGAAGGTCGGACTGCTGACTTCATCATGGACGCCTAATTTTGAACATAAGTTCTTGACCAATGTGGTCTTGCCTGCGCCCATATTTCCGTAAAAAGCAATGATATTAGATTTATCACGCCAGCTGATTAACAAGTCAGAGACTTTCGACAGCTCATCTATACTATTGATTTCAAATGTTATATCTTGCATTGTTAAAATTTATTTACTTGTCAGGAACGCAACAGGAATAAGCATCTCATTCATAGAGATACCTCCATGTTGGAATGTGTTTTTATAATAGTTAACGTAATAATTATAATTGTTTGGATAAGCGAAGAAATCGTTAGCACGAGTGAAGACATAGCTCGTACTTACATTCACCTTTGGCAAGAATATCTTTTCAGGGTCACGCACTTCAAACACCTCTTTTGCATTATATTTCAAGCTCTTGCCATATTTATATCTAAGGTTTGTATTGACAGCCTTATCTCCCAATATCTTCACCGGATTCTTAACCCATACAGAACCATGGTCGGTTGTGACAATAACGTTACACTTCTTCTGTGATATATATTTCATGATATCAAACAAGGAAGAATGTTCGAACCATGAAAGCATCAATGAACGATATGCCTCTTCGTCAGCTGCCAACTCCCTTATTATCTCCATCTCCGTACGAGCATGCGACAACATATCAACGAAGTTATAAACGATGACATTGAGTTTGTTCTGCATCAGATTAGACATCTGCTCAGCGAGTTTCTTTCCAGCCGCCAAGTTCAGGACTTTATTGTAAGAATACTTTATATTCTTTCCATAACGGCGTAATTGTTCTCCAAGCAGCTCTTCTTCATATTGGTTCTTTGTTCCTTCATCTTCTTCATCGACCCAATATTTAGGGAAGCGACGACGAATCTCAAGAGGCATCAAACCTGCAAAGATTGAATTACGAGCGTATTGCGTTGATGTCGGAAGAATGCTATAATAGATATCATCGTTTTCCGTACGGAAATATGGCTCGAGCAAAGTCTGAATCGACTTCCACTGGTCATAACGAAGATTGTCTATAAGAATGAAAAACAAAGGTTTGTCGCTATCATCAAGGCGAGGAATCACCTTATCTCTTATCAAGGTATGAGAAAGCGTCGGCTTATTTTCGCAACTAGGCTGGACCCAGTCGGTATAATTACGTTCCACATAACGTGAGAACAAGGTATCCGCTTCAAGTTTCTGCATAGAAAGAATTTCCTTGATACCCTCGTCATTAGACTTCTGCAGTTCAAGTTCCCAGCGTGTAAGATTTTTGTAAACATCAACCCACTCATTATGATTGAGGTTGTTGTTTATCTCCATTCCTATCTTACGGAATTCCTGCTGATACTTTGATGTAGATTTCTCATCAACGAGCTGTTTCTGTTCAAGGTTTCTCTTCAATGATAGAAGAATCTGATTCGGGTTAACCGGTTTGATAAGATAATCGGCGATCTTGCTGCCGATGGCGTCTTCCATGATACTCTCCTCCTCGCTTTTGGTAATCATCACGATAGGAAGATTCGGAAACTCGACCTTTATTCTTTCCAATGTCTCGACTCCTGAAATACCAGGCATCTGCTCATCCAAAAAAACTATATCGAAATGTCGTTCACGGACCAAGTCAATGGCTTCGCTGCCATTGTTTGTCGTAACTACTTCATAACCTTTCTTTTCAAGAAACATAATATGTGGCCTGAGGAGTTCTATCTCATCGTCAGCCCAAAGGATACTTGTCTTAACCATAGTCATTTTTTCAGATTAACAAAATTACAATATTTTTTCCTATAAAAAGTAAAGATTATTCTATCTATTCCGTGCAGTTTAATTAATAATTAGACAATGTCTTCATAATAACGAAGACAATCCGCAAATGTTATCCGAAGAAAAAATATTTTATCCTCAAATTGAAAACAACTATCCACGAAAGGCACTAATCTTACACTAACACTTTCGTGCTATTTCGTGTGATTTCGTGGACAGGAAAATCATTTCTTTTCTTTTGATTTAAGAACAAGCGCTTTCGCCTCTTCTTGCAAACGTGCTTCGAGTTCTGTTGTCGGAGTAATTACAATTCCGTGTGGCTGTGGCACTGTATCGTCATTAACGTGTACGAAAGTAGCGAAGCCTTCACAGAAAGTTCTATCCGGAGTCTTGTTGCATGTAACTTTTGTGTAAACTGTCAATGTGCTTCTTCCATTAGCGATGACTGTACTTTCGATAGAGATAGCATCACCGGCATAGATAGGATGCAAGAATTCCAAACCGTGGACTTTCAAGCATACTATATGCTGAGGGTTAACATAACCAGCGACAGCGATAAATGATGTTTCTACAAACCACTCGGCACATCTGCCTGCGAAAAATGTCTTGTGATGATTAAGGTCTTCACTTTTAATCAAACGTTGTGATAATGCTTTTGGTAACATATTTTTTCCTTTCTTTATGTTTCTAAGTCGTAAATTCTAAAAACTTTTATTAATAAATCTAATTATATCTCTCGCAATCAAAGATTCCATTCCTACATTTTCAGCAGCGATATCGCCAGCTTTTCCGTGGAGATAAACTCCCAACAATGCTGCTTCTGCCGGTGTATAACGTTGCGCCAGCAACGACAATATCATTCCTGTCAGTACATCGCCGCTGCCAGCCGTCGCCATTCCAGGATTGCCTGTCGAGTTGAAGAAACAGGTACCGTTCGGGAATGTGATAGCGGTGTGCGCGCCTTTCTGCACAATGATTATATTATGTGCTACCGACATCTTCCTCTGGAGTTCAAGACGTTCATAAGAATCATTCGTCCTTCCGAATAGACGGTCAAACTCCTTAGGATGCGGAGTAAGTATCGTATTATCTGGCAAGAACGAAAGCCAAGTAGGATTATCAGCGATGATATTCAAGGCGTCGGCGTCCAACACTAGAGGCTGTGTCGCTTCCTGGATTATCTTCTTCAAAAGCGTCACCGTATCTTCATTCTTACCGATTCCCGGACCCACTCCTATCGCTGTATATGGAATAATGTCATTTATTTTTGTACAATGCGTATTCGATTCATCGACATCCGTCATAGCTTCAGGAAGATAGACTTGCATCGGGAGCAGCGCGTCTTTTGGGAGGTGTGCCGTCAGCAATCCGACGCCCGTTCTCAAGCACGCCTCGGCTGCGAGAAGAGCAGCGCCTGTCTTGCCTGTAGAACCAGCCACCAGCAAAGCATGACCGTAAGTGCCTTTATGCGAAAACTTCGGACGCTTACGAATTATAGGTCTCACCACATCTTCAGTCGTGTAGAAATTCAATGTCTCCACATCATCTATAAAATCCTTATGCAACTTTATATCAAGAATCTCCCACTTACCGACGAAAGCGTCATATTCCGGAAACATGAAAGCTAGTTTCGGAAATTGGAATGTCAGGGTGTAATCTACTTTGACTATTGGCTGTTGGCTTTTCTGAGCTTCTGAGTTTCTGAGCTTCTGAGTTTCTAAGATAAGTCCAGAAGGTATGTCGATGGCGACTTTTATCGCGTTACTTTTATTCAGATAACTAATAAGTTCAGCTGTGAATCCTTCGACAGGCCTATTCAAACCCGAACCGAATATCGCATCGATGACGATGTCACTATCTGAAATCTGAGGGAAGTCGTCTTCAGAGAAGATGTCGTACATCGGGACTTCTCCCTCTTCCTTCAACCTATTGAAATTTATCTCGCAGTCGCGGCTCATCTTGTCAGAATAACGGACAATGAAGACCTGAGGTATTATATTCGTCGCATAAAGCATCCTCGCAAGAGCGAGACCGTCTCCCCCATTATTGCCTATTCCACAAAAAATTTTCACAGAAACTTCCTTCGTTTTACAACGTTTCATGAACCATTCGTAAACCTTAGAGGCCGCACGCTCCATCAAATCGACAGAGTCAACAGGTTCATTTTCAATTGTAAAAGCATCCGCTTCTCTTATCTTTTCAACCGGAAGTATCTTCATTTTTGTTGGATTTTCGTTTTTACAAAGATAACATTAATTATGAATGAGGAGTTTTGAGTTAGGAATTATTTTTTGGACTATGAACCTCTCTTTTTAAACAATTCTACCTCCATCTCTTCTATTGTTGGCACACTTGGTAATAATAACGCAATGATGTTTCCATGGAATCGAAAATAGCACTTCTGGAATTTCTCCACCAAGTTGGTGGAGTTTTACATCACATTGACAATAAAACAAATACCATTTTTTAATATACCACAAATTAGTAGTTGAGAATCCTTTAGACATCGGAAATGCATTCTTCAAATCCATACTTAATCTTTCAACCACACCACTCCCCCATACTTCTTCAATTTTCCTTTCTGCCATTTCTTTTCCAAGCTGCCAATAAAATCCAAGTAATTCCCTGTTCACTTTTAAAGACGCTTTTATCTGACTGATACGATACAACTGCTTTATGTGGTCTAACCACAAAACATATTCGTCATTTTCTGAAAGGAATTCTTTTGATAGAATCAATTTATTTTTCATTTTATCATAAATTTTGGTGGTTTTTAAATATTTTATTCTGCAAATTTATGACTAACAAAATGAAACGTCAAGGTTTTAAAACGAAAATTTTATCTTATATTTTCATTTTTGACAATTTTCTGAAAATTATTAAGAATCGATGTTAATTAATTTTAGCAATAACCATAACATCACTAAAAACAGCATTCATTCAAGCTAAAGTTTTTTATTATTAGGATTTTTTGTATTATTTTTAAAATACATACAAAGACAAAGTAAAGTATCAAATAAAACATTATTTTTGTAACAAATTTATGTAATTATGAAAAAAATTTTAATCACACTATTTCTTTTACCATTGTGCGCAATAGCTCAGATAGACATCAGACAAAACGAGGTTAGAAATGTACCTGTCAGCAAGCCCTTCATTTACGATAGTCTATCACAATTTACCATAAAATCATTTAATACTTTCAGCGGCAACTATCAAGAAAAGTTAGATGCTTATAGGAATCAATTCAAACAATATTTAGGTCAAGACATCTATTTTATACCGTATCCTTCTAAAAAAGATTCTGATATAAACCTATCTTCCACCCACAACTATTTCTTTAAATTATATTATCCTAACAAATATACAAAATTTGTCATCGGAAAAGAAACAGAACAGATACAAGAGATAACTAGACGCAAAGCTACTGTAAGGTTTGTTGAACATGATATTATCGACAGCACTAATTTATATAAAGCTATATTTTTAGGAGATACCACTTGGGATCGTTATAGAATAAATGAAGTTAAAGGCAAATACTTTTCCACGCCATACAGTGCATATCTAGGGCACTATTTCAAGATAGTGGATTTACTATACAAAGACGATGACGATGTCGACGTTGTCCTACTAGACAAAAACAACGACACCGTTGTTTTATCAAAAAAATTTGATAATGATAATTTTACAGATTTCCCCAAATTCATACTTGTAGGATATTATCTAAAGATGAAAGAATTACATGTAGGAAAAGATTATATATTTGCAAACGCCAAGGGAAAAAACACAACCGACATTAATACAGGTGAAAGCATCACACTAAACAACGAATCCGAATGGCATTGTAGCGCATTAGAATTTATAGACTTAAAAGACAACAGCGCATTACAGTTATACCTTATTTTTAACAACAATGAAGGAAACAACATCAAAGTGAAAGTTGAGAACCAAGAAACTGATTACAATAGCATCTTCATATCCATGTTTACAGAAAAACAGGAATACATAAAACAAAAAGAATTAGAACGACGTGAGAATGAGGAAAGAGAAAGATTTCTTGCCGAAGAAAAAGCCAAAAGCGAAACCGAGAGATTAGAACTAGAAAAAAAACGCAATGAGGAAAGAGAAAGATTACTTGCTGAAGAGAAAGCCAGAAAAGAGAAAGAAAGATTAGAATTCGAAAAAATGATTATAAACAAATATGGCGAATATTATGGTGGTTTTATCATTAAAGGACAAGTCATACTTGGCATGAGCACAGAAATGTGCCGTTATGCTTGGGGCGAACCATCAAGAATCAATACAACAATAGTAGAAGGTCTCAAAAGCGAGCAATGGGTATACTCTTTATATACTTACTTGTATTTTGACAATGGCAAACTAACAGCAATACAGAATTAATATCCATGAAAAAGAAGATAAGACAACCTGAATTTTTAGAAGACGTCAGCATCATCGACGCTGGCGCAGAAGGCATGAGCGTTGCCAAACCTGATGATAAAGTCGTGTTTATCCCATTCGGAGCTCCGGGTGACATCGTCGACATTCAAGTGTTTAAGAAAAAGAAAAAATGCTTCGAAGGCAAAATCGTTAACTTCAAGCAGATGTCTGACAAACGCGTCGAGCCAGTGTGCCAACACTTCGGTCTCTGCGGCGGTTGCAAATGGCAGCACATCGACTATCAATGGCAGCTTCATTACAAGCAAAAGCAAGTAAAAGACAACCTCGACAGAATCGCCAAAGTAGAATATCCAGAGATACTTCCAATCTTAGGTTCTGAAAAACAATATTTCTATCGTAATAAATTGGAATACAGTTTCTCAAATCGCAAATGGCTAGTCGACGGCGCTCCTGCTGGCACTCATGACGAAGATGCAGTGAAAGGTTTCGGCTATCACCTTCCAGGATTGTTCGACAGAGTCATCGATATTGAGAAATGCTGGTTGCAACAAGAGCCTTCAAACGCAATTCGTTTGTTTATCAAAGATTTCACTTTAGAACATAAATTATCATATTATAACGTCCGCTCTCACGAAGGTCTGATGCGTAACGTCGTCATCCGCTGCAACGGCAAAGGCGAATTCATGGTCATCGTCGTCATCAACGAAGAAAACGACTTGGTGAGAAACGTGATGATTCCTGAGTTACAGAAACGTTTCCCAGAAATCATTTCTATCATGTTGGTCATCAACAATAAGTTCAACGACATCATCACCGACCTTCCTTTTGAAAACGTCTACGGAGAAGAATGTCTCATCGAGACTATGAAAGCTCCACGCGAAGGTCACGACGACCTCAAATTCAGAGTCGGTCCTGTCTCCTTCTTCCAGACAAACGTCTATCAAGGTGAGAGACTTTACAAAGCTGCTTTCGATTTAGCAGACGTGAAAGGCGACGAACTCATGTACGACCTTTACACAGGAACCGGCACCATTGCCTTATATTTCGCTCGTTTCGTCAAAGAAGTCGTTGGCGTGGAATACGTTGAAGAAGCTATCGCTGACGCTAAGATCAACAGCGAATTTAACAATATTAATAATGTGAAGTTCTATGCTGGCGATATGGCAAAAGTATTCACAGACGAATTCATCGAAGCCAACGGCCGCCCTGACTTCGTCGTCACCGACCCACCACGTGCCGGAATGCACGAGAAAGTCGTGGAACAGCTTCTTAAGATTCAGCCTAAGAAAATCGTCTATATCAGCTGTAACCCAGCCACACAGGCCCGCGACCTTCAACTCCTCGACTCATTGTACGAAGTGAAGGCAGTTCAGCCAGTCGATATGTTCCCACATACACATCACGTTGAGAACATCGTTCTCTTAAAGTTGAGAAGTTAAAATTGAAAATTTAAAGTTTAAAATGCAGAGACGCGTCAATGTTACCATAAAAACAAACAAGTACATTGACACGTCTCTTATAATTATGGATTATGCATTATGAATTATGCATTAAAAAGAATATACCTCATCGGTTACATGGGTTCCGGCAAGTCGTCGGCTTTGAAACATCTTGCCAACAAGATGTCGTGGCAAGGCATTGACCTCGACAGACTTTTCGAAGAGAAATACAAGATTTCCGTTCAGGATTTCTTCCATAAATATGACGAAGCCGCATTTCGCAAACTAGAATCGCAGCTTCTTAAAGACACAGTCAATTTAAATAATGTCATCATCGCCACTGGCGGAGGAACGCCTTGTTTCTTCGACAATATGGAATGGATGAACGCCAACGGCACTACGGTATTTTTAAAAGTCGCTCCTATGACTGCAGTACATCGTCTCATGCAGTCGAAAAAGAAAAGACCTCTCATCGAAGGAAAAAACGAACAAGAGGTCATTGAATTCGTCAACAGACATTATGGCGACAGGATGAGATTCTACGAACAAGCACACATAACAGTCAAGGGAGAGAGTCTTGATGTTGAGGAGCTTATTTCTGAACTAAAGCTTTTGCCTGCTGGCCGTTGAACATTTTTTTAATCCACTTAATTAACCCTGTTTCCATTGTCATCGATGATGTACCAGTCGTAGGTTTCAGCGTCTTGAACCTTGAACAACTTATCTGACATCATATAGACATCATCGTACAATGCCGGTGTAATAGGCCTTCCTGTTATACGATTCATGATTCCACTATTATTGTTGACATAATATTCCATATAATCAGACAAGGCATACTCAACACCATTATTATCGCTATATGATATAGGATATTCAATATAGTTGCTACCATCGAACAAAAACGGATTTACCACATTGCCTTCAAGGTCGACTTGCCACATCTTGCCATCCTTTGTTAGGACAAAGCCATCAGACAAAACATCTATGTAGAAATATTCTGTAGGATATAGCACCTTGAAACAAGAATCCAGCACACCATGTTTACCATCGTTGACAACTATTCTGTTGCCATTTTCACATACATTCCACAACTCGTCATATTCAGGTTTTACGACCCAATTTCCATTGATGTCAATCAAACCGAACTTGCCGTCTTTGTTTGTCATCACACAATATCCGTCATGGAACAGATAACCAATTTCATACGTTCTGCATTTATCAGAGTAATCGAATTGGAATGGTATCACTAGTTTATTATTCGCATTGATAAATCCCACTTTGCCATCTTTCATGACAGCTGCGAGTCCGTCGGAGAAAACCCAAGCCTTTTCGTAATCATTAGCCTTAGCATCTATCACGACATCACCTGTTTTAGTATTGATGAAACCACGTCTGTCACATACAGCATAAACACCCAAAGAGTCATTTTCAGCAGCACTAACCACCCAGCTGATTCTTGGAGTTGTATATTTTTCTGTCGATGTATTATACACACGATAAGTATCATCTGCGTAATAATACACCACTACATCTTTAGAAAGCGTCGCATCAACGTACCATCTTCCTTTCGCATCATCATATATCGCATAAGCGATCAATGCTGCAAAAGCGACAGCTATAAGAAGAAATGATACCACTATTGTACGTCGCACCCACTTGGAAGCTTTCTTCCAACGGTTACGAATCTTTCTCCAAACAAGACGACCACCAGCGACTAAACCCGCAAATGTCAAGGCCACCACACCTAGCAAAGCCTGAAAAATTTTAGATAATGTTTTCATAGTATTGTTACTTATTTGTTATTTTATTGTATAGAGAAAAGACTTATAGCATTTCTATCATCATTTGTAAAATTTTATTAATAAAAAACGGCAGAATTTCTAGAATCCTGCCGTTGACAATAAAAGCGTCTATTTTTATTCTATAACCTCATACTCCACTCCGAACCAGTCGTTGAGAGTATCTTCAACCTTCATCATTATTTCAGGAGTAATTTTGTCTTTAATCTTTTTATATACAAACAAGACAGCTGCGCCGTCATCCAAGACGCCAAGCAATCTATACACTCTTCTTGGAATCAAGTCTATTGGCAATATTGTGTATACTAAAGCTGCATAAATCAAGACCTTGTCTTTTGTCGGAGTATTGGCATCGCGCAACACATACCACAGTTGCAACAATGGCGTCGCTGCTGCACGTCCCACTTTTATAGCATATGGACGTAACTTTTTAAACAACTTGTCGGTCTCAGCACGCCAATCTGTGTTTTTGATTTTTTCCAAAAGAGGGTTGAAATCCTTACCCATAATGAAATAAGCCAAAGCTGTAATACAAATAATTGTTAACATAGTTTTAAGGTTTTAATTTTACGATATGGACTAACAAATATAACACAATCTATTATCAATTAGTATAATTATTTTCAGTAAATTCCTCTAATGTTACAGTTTTTTCGAGAAACTGATACGACTCGTCTTCAGGAAAATGAGTCTTTATCAGAGACTTCGGATCGACGTTAAACCATTCCCAGCAGTCTTTACTTTTAATAAAAGTTTTTCCGTCAGCACTGCTAATGCCACCAGCTCCCCATGTAGGATCAAGCAGAATTCCCTGTTTTTTATTTATATATGCAAATATCCAGACATGACCACCAATACCTCCAAAACCTTTAGCAGAGCCATTGACAATCACCGTTCTGACACCCGCCGCTTTTGCCATATAATAGAACAAGTTGCAATAAGCAGAGCATACGCCTTTCTTATTTTTATAGCAACGATCGGCATCATAAATCTCATACGAGGTATCATATTGGATATTATCACATATCCACTTATATATGGCGCATATTCTCTCGTAATCATTCCTGCAGCCTTTGGTTATAGACTTCACCTTTATGCTATAGTCACGCTTGCTCTTCAACACATAAGGATTTTCCTTCTCTTCATATTCCTTGACGCAAAAAGTATCATTATAATAATCCCTTTCCGGACAGTAGATTGTTCGAACCTTTGTCGTGGAACAGGAGACAAAATTGATTGCCATGAAAAGCAATGCTACGATTGACAAATAACGTTTCATTTTCTGATAAATTTATTATTTAAAAAATCCGAATCATTATTATAGAGCAATGATTCGGATTAAATCTATCAGTTGGATTTGAGAACTATCTCCGCTCGAACATTTTCCTTTTCAAAAGAAATCCGCTTCAGTTCTGTCATCTCCAAAGGTTTTTGCAGCTGTTCTATTTTATCGAGATTGACATAAACCTTTTGTGAATCTGTATTGAGCAATATTATTTCTCTAGGAATATGATTATCTAAAAATGCCGCAAGACCTCTTATTACCATATCAATGGCATTATTGGCGCTGTATGAAAGAATTATCTGCGAGTTGTCAACTTCTTCTATTCCAACATTAATACCAAACGCAGGTAAAAACGCTACCGGTTTATACGACACTTTTATTGTACTATTATTAACATAGCTGAAATCCAACTGGACTTTATCGTTGGTTTTCTTTGAGATAAAATCTCTTATTTCGTTGAAGGAGATGGAGATGTTCATGGTTTAAAACTTTTAAATAAGGTTGTAAAGATAAGGAAAAAAGAAGCAGGAAATCAATCCTGCTCTTCGTCAGTAGCCTTATCATTGCTACGATTTTTCATGTTTATAACTGGCTTGATGAAGTAAAGAACTTCCACCGTATCCTTGATAGCATCCAAAATTTCCTTAGGGTCTTTGTATGCCATCGGACTCTCGTCTATTGTATCGTGATGCACTGATGTAGAGAAAACGCCCTTCATAGATTCTTCATACTCTTCCATGTTGATGAGTTCTTTAGCCGCAGAACGTGACAGAAGACGACCGGCACCATGAGGCGCTGAACAGTTCCATTCCGGATTAGATTTTCCTTCACATATTATCAGACCATCTCGCATATTAAAAGGTATGACGAGTTTCTCTCCTTTTAAGGATGCCACAGCACCTTTTCGCATCATACGACTTTTGAAGTCTATATAATTATGCGTAGTAATAATCTGTTCTGTAATCTCTACATCTCCACATATTTCTCTGAATATTTCAGTTATGATACGATGTATAGTTATATGATTGAACTCCGCATAAGCCTGGGCAATAACCATATCTGTAATATAACCTTTCATCTGTTCGCCAGTAAGATACCCCACAGCAGGATGATTAAACTGAGGGGTTGAGGCGACCATCTTCCAATATTTCCATACTTTCTGTCCGAAGTTACGACTTCCGCAGTGAACAGTGATAGCATAATTACCTTCTGGAGTGGCACCTATTTCAACGAAGTGGTTGCCACTTCCGACGGTACCAACCTGATGGAAGAATGATTTGGCATCCATTTCCACTCTATCAAGCATCTTTGCCATGCCACCTTCTGAAACATCAGCATTGCCGACATATTCTGGCCACATAGTTCTTGCTTCTTGCATGCGTTTCTTAATATGAGCATAGAACTCCAGCATTTTGAAAACAGACACTTCATGTGATGTCAAACCGAACTTCACTCTCTCACGTATGAGTCGTTCTATCTCAGCGTATTGTTCTTCATTCACTTTGGTAGATGTTATGCTTGTACTGACAGTACAACCTATATCACCACCAATATGATCAGGATTGACGTGGGCTTCAAACGGAGCTGTAAATCCAACGACTATATCCTTTCCTGCATGAACGTCAGGCATGATACGAATCTTGCTATTTTCAAACATCTTATGGTTGACAAAACCATAAATGATGCTGCGAGCGTCCTGTTCTAATGTATCTGAATAAACGATGCAATCCTTGCAATATCTTCCTATAATCTTTTCCATGATTCTTAATTTTAATAATTGTAAATAACCAACTTCACTTTTTCACCTCTTCCCGATACCGCCGAACAATCTAAGTTCTGCAAGCTTAAATAATACGTCACATAACAATTTCTTTTTAACAATTATACAATATTTATTTTAATCTAAAGAGTATTGCCCATTGCTGAATCTATCATATAGAACGAAAATTTATTTTCAATCTTACAATAAGCCCCTTACTCTATCTTTTTGTTTATCTTCTGTCATATTTCGTCTATATTTGAATTGTTTTTATAGTTTTTTTAATAAGACCATAAAAATAATAAAAAGTGTCATTTATTATCATTCAGAAAGTATAATTTCTATCACTGTATTATTTTCACTTCCTATCGAGAGCATGCCGATACTGCCGTCTTGCTCGAATGACCAATAAGTAATGTATTCTCCACCTTCTATAAAATTCAGTTTAAAACATCTGACCTTGTCATATTTCACATCCGTAGCCAAGGCATCTGCAATATTATCATAGACTCCGCATTTCCCTGATCTGTCATAGACAATATTGTAACGTTGGATCTCACTTTGTTCTGATCTGACGAACCTCTTCTGAGCGCATGATGCTATGCAGAAAAGCATAGAGATAATCGCGATAATTGATAAGCTGCGTTTCATTTTTGATAAATTTAATTAATTAAAAAATCCGAATCATTATTATAGAGCAATGATTCGGATTAAATCTATCAGTTGGATTTGAGAACTATCTCCGCTCGAACATTTTCCTTTTCAAAATAGACCTGCTTCAGTTCTATCATCTCCAGAGGTTTGTGCAGCTGCTCTATTTTATCAAGATATATTACTACAAAGTGACATACCGTATCGAGTACGACAATATCTTTATAAATATTAGAATCAAGGTATGTTGCTAAAGCTTTTATCATCATTTCAATTGCAGGATTAGTGTCATAAGAAAGTACTATCCTATAATTGTCACTTACTCTTACCTGTACATTAACATTCACAGCAGGCAGAAACGCCATAGGTTTATAAGAAACTTTCACTGTATTCGCACAGATATAGCTAAAATCCAACTGGACTTTATTGTTAGTTTTCTTTGCGATGATGTCTTTTATTTCATTGAAGGATAGAGTAATGTTCATGGTGTAGTGTTTTTAATAATGGTTTACTATATTCTAATTATTATATAATCGTGTAACCTTATCGTAGCTAAATATTCTTCATTTTTTCCAAAGATTTTTTTAATCAATCAACAGCATGGAATTTTTAATAACTCCAAAACATTTACACATGTAAGTTACTGACCTTTTGCACTTCTAATTTCAAGATAAATCTCTATTCCATTTTGATTTAATATACGAGCATATTTCTTTTACTTTCATAATCATCATGTTTTAAGTAAGCAATTACCTTTCTTTGTCTTTCAGTTTTAGACCATTGTCTTATATCTCGCAAATGTAAAAAAATTTCGTCGGGTTTCTTTAATCACCCGACGAAAATAAATTAAATGAATTAAATAAATTGAATGCGCTTCGCTTTTTATTCTAAGACAGGGCGAACACTTTGACCAAAATTTCGATTGTAGTTGATTACGTATGGACCATCGCTATAGAAACCGAGGTCATACACCCTGTAGGCGTCGTCATCATTGTTAGGCGTAGAACTACTATAGTAACCTCTGCTTCCTGCGTCAATGCTGAGCGAAGACCCGTAGCGATAACCAGCAGCAGGGAGAAAGATACTATTGCCGTTTTTCTTTGATGTAACCTTATAGCCTTCAACGCCATTCTGTGTTATCCATGTCCAAGAGCAGTTTATTCTTAATTCGTTTAACTCATCGATTGTCGGCATTCTCCAACTACCACCCCAATTGGCTGTAGCTGCATCATATTCATGATTACCTGAAATATCTTTCATTATCTTATATAATGTCCGACTATTTTTATGTGTATATGCATCTTTAGTTTTTGTCTCGCCCCACGCATAATAGTTTCCATATTCCTCTGGTTTATCGGCTCCAACATTACATGTTGCCCATTTCAAGCCGCTTGGAAGTCCAAGATCAACGTATTCATGGCCATTGAGAGAACCTAAACATTTTTTACTCTTTTTCTCTTTTTCCACTCTTTTCTTCTCTTCCGCTTCAAGTCTTTCTCGTTCGACTCTTGCTTGTTCTATGTGTTTTTCATCGTCATTCCCAATCCATTGCTTTATATCGGAACACAATTTCTTCATAGCCTCATCAGATGATACCGCAACCTGTTGCTTAGTAGCAAACATAAAGTAAAAACGATCCGTTAAAGGAGTATCATCTATATTCACAAAGACAATCCTTTTCTTTTTCATTTGTGCAAACATGATTTCCCTAACAGTCCAGTCCTCGTCAAAATTCTCAATCTTAGCATGAGTGTTTGAATACATAAACAAGAACACATCCGCATTATTTATAGCCTTGATGATAACGTCGGCAAACAGAGCGTCACTCTTTATTCCATCAAGGTCAATCCAACATTTACAACCAGTATTACGTTCTATAAAGTCCTTTATAGAAAACACCTTGTCCTTGTCAAGTCTTTTATAACTTATAAATATATCGTATTTCATAACATTGCTCTTTATTTATTAGAGATTGCAAAGACTCTGTCACTTTTAATCTTCTACTTCTCTCCGCAAATATATAAAATATACTAAAACATATTAGTCATTATGAAGAATTATTAAAATACATTTCACTCTTAAGATATAAATAAAAAAAGACAGCCTGATGCCTCAGACTATCTCAATGATGTAACCTCGCGACTCGTTTCCCAAAGTCATTGAGCTGTTATCTTGAATCCCAATTTCTTGATGAGTCTCAATGTTCCCAAAGCGGTATCTCGGTCGTATGCTTTCTCTACTTCCGGTAGTTCTTCGTAAGGAATCAGGCAAGGATGTGTTTTCAGTGCATCGTTTCTTTCCTCACCGTAGGTCCAACCCTGTTTCATACGGTTCTGCGCCCACACCTCGTGAACATTTTTAGCGATTTGTTCTACTAGCGGATTAAGTTCTTCTGGCAACTGGACATCTGTTGTATCCACTGGTTGCGGGATGTAATTTGTTTTCATTGTTTTGATGTCTTAATTAGTTATACATATAGAACAAAATAGTTTAAAAATCTATCATAGATATGAAAATTATTCAGTCAAATCAACAAATCCTACTATATCCGTTTTTTCCAGTGACTTTTCCATTCTTTTAAATTCACCATTGTCATAACGCAAGAACACGATCTTAGCGGTTTTATCTTTCTTAAAGAGGTTACTGAAATCTTCCAGAGTCTTTATCTTTTGTGCATTGTATTCTACAACTATGTCACCAACTTGAAAATAAGGATGCTTTTCCATAAATGCAAATATCATCACTCCTGCATAATCCAATTGTTCTTTTGCCACTTCTGAGAAAAACAACTTGGCTGAGGTTACATAATCCTTACTCTCAGGATGAAATCTCTGATATGACTCCAATTGAGAGATTATATCCTCACAAACCATATCAGGAGTCACAGAACTATTATAATCAATTCCCTCTTTTATATTTTCTCTTATGCTTTCTATTTTCAATGATAGATAAGCTCCCCAATGAACTATCTTGCCCCATTTATACCATTGATTATCCGATTCTATGATAGTATTTTTATTTTTGAACTCCCTATAAATATCAGCCTCCATCTTGGCAAAATCCTCATCCATCCGACTTTCCATATTGTCGAGTTTACGTTCAAGATCTTCCAATTCAGCATCCTGTTCTTCGAGATAACTCTCAAAACGAGACAGTTTATCTTCTTCAAGCTTCGTTTCGGCATTTATGATATCTTCATAATATTTATCTTTTTCGCCGAATACATAATGTCTTGGATAATGATACCATGTTGGAGATGTCTGATGATAAGACGAGAGCGAAGACTCAGGGAAGGACGATAGTTCAGACAAGAGTGCAGCATAGAATGAATTTGTTGTATGAACGAACATATCAAGAAGAACAGTTGCCCAACGAATATTTATGCTATTAGGATCCATAACGGCATTTCTTACCAAATCTAGTTGTTTGAGATATTCCTCATAAATCATATTTGAATAAACTGGAGTTATAGCGATTTCCTGCGAACTTATACCATTTAGCGACAGTAAAAAACTATGATAATTGCTAATCAGCATCTCTTCCGGTTTGACAATCCATGTTGTAGTAATATTCTTTTCTGTAAGATCTATACGACTTAACATATCCTGTCTCAAGACATCAATCTTACTTGTTTTTTGCTCATATTTCATTGCTGTCTCGAAAGTGCTCCAACTCTCTTTCAGTTTGGCATTCTCATCCGCCAATATATGTACAGCACTAGCATTATTAACCAGTTTCACTGCATAATTTGCACACACATCACGAGACAATATTGAAAAAACTCCGTATAGAATAGCGACTATTGCCACAAATGCCACTGCCAATATTCCAGTTTTCTTTGCCAGCAGTTTTGTAGCCACATGAGGTTTGCTCAGCAGATATTTCTTTTGCAGGCTTTCCATTGCCATATCGAAGTGTTCCACAGAACTTGCGGTCAAAGCATGGTAATTACACAGTTCTTCCATACCTGCAGGCATCGGGTTAGGCCATGTAAATCCGTTAAGCATAATTGGAACAATATTCTTTTTATGTATCATAGCATGACATATCTCGAGTCTGACCCAGTCATCCTCATTGACACATCTGTCGAGCGCATCAGGAGGAAGCACTGAGATAAAGTCTTTACAGTTCTCTATCACATTGTAAAGCTGTTCGTTAAACTTACCTGCGCGCAGACTTTCGAGATCGAAGAACACAGAATAACCAGCGGCCTTGAGGCGCGTTGCAATAAGATTAGCCGTATCGTAAGAAGAACGGCGATAACTTATAAAGATGTCGTATGATTGTTTTGGCATAGGGGATTAAATTATATTGCTCTAATTTCTGAAAAAATACTCAAATATGGTTCTATTTCATACATCTCTATACATTCTTCTGGCACAAACACCACCTTACTACTATATTTAGTAAAAACAAATGATGTCGACGTAATATTTGGAGGTATTGTTGATCTTATTATAACATTTCCTAATATTTCTGTAAAAGCTTCATCACCTATATTAACAATTGTAGATGGTATATCTATAGAATGTAAAATTGTATTTTTAAACGCACGATCTTCTATATCTGTTATTCCTTCTGGCAATACAAATGGCTCTCCTAATGATAGTGTAGTACAATTCATAAACGCTTCTTTCTTAATTTTTTTCACACTTTTTTTAATCCCCCAATTTATATAACGAAGCAATAAACAATCTTTGAATGCACCTTCATTGATATTATAACTTCCCCATTGATCAGGCAATGTTATTGTATTCAACACATAACAATTTTCAAAAGCATATGCAGGAATATCATCATATGACAGAATCTTTAAACACACACCATCTCTCACATAATAAACCTCATACCCTGCTTCAAAAAAACATCTTTCCAAGTTTAACACTCCCAAATTAGCACCACCTAAAAAATCAGGATCATCACCGCCAGATAGTTTTCTTAAATAAGCCAAATTATTACCATCTATATATCCCCTAATTACCATTTCATCTATCTTGGTCATATTTACATTTTCTAATATTTTTTCTAAGCTTATACCTTGCGGTATATACACCTCCAACGTTTTACCATCATTGCTTAAGGTAAAAGCATTTTCATCAACCAAAGTCTTAGCACATCCTTGAAATAAAAATATCAACAAACATAATTTAATAATCCTCATAACCATCACTATTCTAAGTTAAACACATCATTTTTAAATTGTATCGCCACAAAATCTCTTGATAGTTCCTTATTACCACGTTTTACAGTTATAGTTACATAGGCTTCCCTCTTATGTTCTTTACCTGTAAAATCATCAGCTGAAACAATTAAAGCTGGAGCTGTACCTATTTTTTCTATATTCAACCATTGGGGGAATGACGAAACATGGAAATTCAAATAATTTGTTGTCACTCTCACTGTATCAACCAAATTTGAAGGTGTAAAAATTATAGCTAAAGGACTCACCTCCAACTCTGGCTCTATCCCCCATTCATCTGGAGAGAATTCGTCTTTAACACACGACATAAAAAATACCGCTACCAGCAATACTATAAAAAATTTAATCCGCATACATTTTCTTTTTATATTTGTTCTTACTTGAAACAGGTATACAATAACCCATTCCTCCTTGACATTCTATTACAAATTTTCCTGCAGACATAACCACATCAACACCAAATGAATACACAAAATATACAAAATTGAAATTTATTCCCATATTTACATTGACACCTTTCATATAATCAGAATAGAAATACCTACTATTTTCCATTATAACTTTGTTTTCCCATTGACGAGCATATTCACCATAGCCAATTCCCATATACATATGCATGGACATCATTTTATTGTCATTATAAAATAATCCTAGACGTAATCCTCCAAAAATTGTAGTCTTAATATAACCAATAGTTTTTGCATATGTCAAATCACAATCAGTTGTAATATTATCTATATTATCACCAGATGGTCTGTATTCACCCCATGTATAACCGGCGACAAAACCATACCTTCCTCCATAACCTACCCTAACACCAGATGCTCCTGTACGTGTTGCCCCTGTCATCCATTCCAATGACAATGTAACTGGTATCTGTTTTGGCAGTACAACTGTATAATACAAAACTTGATTCGGGAATATTTCATCTATTTCCAACAAATATTCTGCGGATTTAGGGCTATTAAGTGTAAAGTTTCTTTGCGACAACTCATAGCCTCTTTCCAAATCTTTTTTTGTATCTACAAAATATACAAAAATATCTTCAGAAGGCTTCATCCATTGATCATCAGTTCCATTGTCAATTTTCAAATCTTTTACTTTGGAGTCAAAAATAATGGTTGAAATACCATCTTTTGTATTTCTATTCACCTTTCTTTCATCTGGGCTCAATGCAACTTTTAATGTCTGAGAATTTACCTCAACCGAAAGAAATACAAATAGTAAAAAAAATAATATCTTATTCTTTAAAATCATATATTCTAAAATCCATCAAATTGAATTTATCTTTAGGTGATGTAACATTATTTTCTGGCTGCCATGTCCTAACATGAATAATCGGAGTTAACTCATTTTGTTTAAAATCTATCATTAAAAAAACATATCCTGGCATTTGATTTTCCCAATTATCACCATAATTCTGATCTAACCACATCTGTAAAAAAGAAACACCAAATATTTCTGGATATAATGAATGTTGAACAATACGTACGCCAGACATACTCAACTTTATCTTAATATTTTGTTCAAACAATTCTTTTAATCGCTGAATATATTGTTTTTTATCTTCTACAATCAACTTATATGGTCTTTTCTTTGTAGAAAGAGGGACCATCTCTTCTCCGCACTTACTTAATTGTTTTGTCTCAGTAATAATCAAGGCATCGTCACTGAAAAAATTTTCTATATACTCTATCTCCTCTTTTTCATATGCCGCCTCGTAGGTTGCTAGGAAGTCATCAATAAACATACGTCTCCTAGCATCCTTTTGTTCTGCTGTTTCTTGCGCAAACAATGGAACAAACAAAAATATTGCAACAACCATTAAACTAATCCTTTTCATAATCATTTCATTATTTGACGTTAATAACTAATCGAAGACCAGCACCTTTTCTATTTATAAATGGTGCATCGTAATATCTTGTGGAGACCTTCATATCATATAAGTTTTCTATACGAAAATCTCCTCCACGAAGAATACGGTTAAAACCTTTAATAGGGCCTTGTGGATTAACAGCTTTATCTTTTGAATAAAACTCAAAATAATCCTTACACCACTCACTAACATTCCCGGTCATATCATACAAACCCAACTCATTATATCGTTTTCCTCCAACATCATGTGCAGATGTAAGTTCTTCAAAAGATGTCCATCCTACTTCTGTAGCATCCCAAGCATGTCCTGAGAAAATATAACGATGTGTTTTGTTACCTCCCCTTGCAGCAAACTCCCATTGTGCTTCGGTTGGTAACGCAAATTGGAGTCCTGTAATTGCTGAAAGCATATCTGCAAATGATTTTGCATCTTCCCAAGATAATTTGTCCATTGCAGTATTATCTCTATCTTCCCCATCAAGTATACATTTGCCATCTACGGGAAGAAAAGCCCTCCATTGCTTCTGAGTAACCTCGTACTTACAGATATAATAATTATCCAATTCTACGCCATGAGGATTAACACTTAAACTATCCTGTTCTGTAAGGCAATCTTTCATCTCAGGAGTATTACCCATAACAAATGTTCCGCCTTCAATCAATACCATATCATCTAAAATAGAAGTCAATGCATCTTCTTGTAGTGAAGTTAGTCCTTTTACATTCACATGCAACCCTTGTTTGTCATATACATAAACATGCATCTGTCTTGCTATATGCGGATAAATTATTATTATCAAGCCTATCAAAAATGCAGCAACAAATCCCAGAATTATCGGGTTCTTGTATTTTTTTAATCGTTCAGAAAATCTAATTGATTGAGGTTTCAACTGAACATCTTTTCCAACAGCCATGGAGACCGCGTTTACCAAATCATTAAACTTCGTCTTATAATCCGGATAAGCATCAATCCAATGCTTCTGATTTAATATTACACGATTTTGTCCTTTAAGAGGCGTTTTATCCAATCTAAATGGAATAATGACCTTTTGTTCCTCAAAGGCTATATTCAGTTCACCTTTAACCCATAGTGATTTGGCAGCTGTTTCTGAAAACAAGACCACTACAACAGTAGAACTCTTAATAGCCTCATCTATCAAATCTCCATATTCCGAACCAGGAGGGATATCTCTTGGTGCCATCCAACATCTTATTTCATTCTGCTCCAATATATGACAAATTGCTTGAGCAGCATCTTTATTCAAACTAGAATAACTTATAAAAACATCATGATTCATATTCAAAACAAATAACCAATAAAACAAAAAAAACTACTTTATCTCAAAAAACTCCGTAACAAAAAAATGTCATATATACAGACAGTATCTACTTACATCAATCGTCTTTCTCAATCCATGAAGTCAATTTAGATATCATAGTTCCCCCAAAAGCACCTCTACAAAAAGGGAAAAAAGCTATTGCAAGCAGTAATGCTATAATCGCCACAATAATCTTAAAAACTCTTTTGACTACACGACTGTTTTCCTGTTGTTTACGCTTTATTTCAATCAACGACTTCGCCTTAAGAAAATAAAAACCTTTAGGATATCTAGCACAATATGCATTCAATCCTTCTATCGTATCTTTACGAGATTGAAAAAACGCCTCTTCTTCCGGATCGTTACATAACTGCACACCATATGATGATGTCTGCATTGATGAAACATTTCCGCCTCGTATATTATTACCGCATTTCGGGCAATAATTCACATTATCATCTGCAATAAAATTACCACATTTTGTACAATACATACACAATACCCTCACCTATATTTTATATTCTACAACTGTCTTCCGCATTCGCAGCAGAACTTCGCTGTGGCAGAGTTTTTAGTTCCACAGTTGGTGCAGAATTTATTATCGTCTATCTCTGCCGAAAATCCACATTTATCAGATAATTCTATATTTTTTCCGTTTGCAATAACAGTCTTTGCTATAATCAAGGCTTCGTCATCCAGCTTAGACTGTTTTACTAAACCCCATATCTGAGTAAGTAATACAGGCCACGCCACATACCACATGATAAGCGCTGGTATAATCTGCTTGCCAAAGATACCAACTCCTGCATCAAAGCTAATTGCATTTCCATAAGGCAACATAGTTATCTTAAGCGCAGTCTTCATTCCTAAAACCGCCTTAAACATGCTACCTTTTGAAATTGATATATCGTATCCGCCACTACTCAACATATCCATTGACACCTCATATCCTTGTTCTTGGAAATGTCCAACCATCTCATTTGCAATTGTTGGAATCAAAGATGGTGATCCTGATAATATTTCTTTTGTATTAAATGCTCCCATATCCTTATTTTATATTAAGCAATGAATTGTAATTAAAAACTGTATATAGCACAAATGTCTCTGTTAACAATTCTTTTATCTCTGCCAGCTGCTCTTCGCTGTATTTTGCTTCCATGTCATGAAGCATAGCTACGACCTTCTCTGACTGGTTCTTAATCTCTTCTTCTGTTACAATGCCATCCTCCATAATATTCTTGAAAGACTCATTGTTGGCAACCATTTCGTCAATATTCAATATTCCATCTTCGTTGAAAAACATAGTCATATCTTTTTTAAGTTTATAATTTTGCTCCACAATATTTGCAGTAAGCCCAACCTCCCGATATGGATTTGCCACAGTTACCACATCTCTTGCCAGATGGCAAAGCTCTCAAATTTTGCCGTAAGTTTCTATATTGCATACTTTGTTCCCATCTGAGGATCTCACGAACACGCACCGCACTGAAAGGATGCGACATGCCTATTGTGACAGAAAGCTGTAAAGCCTTGTTCCACAAGCCATCATTTTTGATTTCATCATATTTGTCGGCTTGTCTTGCCCATTCCTGCATATTGAGATTGTTAGTGATAGATTTAGGACCTCCTGAAAGACGTGCCATTGAGCGAGCAACAACTTCTGGCGAAGTTACTATAGCTGCACATCTATCGCATGACAATTCACTCTTTCTCTGCCAATAATATATGGCATATTGAATCGGAACCGCCAATGCGCCAAGTATTCCCAAAGCATCCGCACCGCTAAGAATATAACTCGCAATACTATGATACAAAACATGACGGCATAATATGTGACCACATTCGTGAACGATGACAGCATCAAGTTCTTCATCATTCAACAGGTCAACCAATCCTGATGTTATTGTGATATATATTTTAGTATCACCGAACGTCCAAGCATTAGGTATCGGATCCATCTGCAGATAGAACTCCGGTTCTGCTATACCAAGTTTTTCGCATATAGGAGGAAGATGGTTATAAAGTTTTGGCAGTTGTGTAGGCGAGAGACGAATCGCCGTTGCCATATTCAATCCGTATTGCAACTGCTCGAATCCCAATGCCATTATCTTTTTTACCAACATTGGGAATCCAGGGATGCTTTCAAGTTGGCGTAAAGCCGCAGCATCTTCTGGATGCATGAATTCTGCTGGTTTAATCATAATTAAAATGTTTTGATTATCTATATATTTTTAAATCATACATAAAAGCATAAGTATCATGCACACTATATATGTTCCTAACAATATATCCTTCTTAAGTTTTTGTGCTGGTTTCTGCATCACCGACCATGCACTTCGTCCATCTTTGCGTATAAACAATGAGACTATAAATACACCTGTAAGAATCAGCTGAATTACAAGCAGTTCGTTTCCGTAATAATATAAACCATAATATAACATCAAAAGTATGGATGCTATTCCTGTCATCCATATTCCTGACTTTCCATTATTCAGCACTCTGAGAACACCTAATATGATCGCTACTATGGCAAATGTTTCGTCACAAAACGGATCGATAAGCATGAAGAATGCCAATATTACCAAAATACATATCTGCAAAGCATTTACGCTCCAGTGCTTCAGAGACATCGCCGACTTAAGTTCTGCTATTTTGCGAGCAAAAAGGCCTTGGCTTGACTTTTCGTCTGCAGCAGTCTCCTGACTCTTATTTTTATTATTGGCATTGGTTTTATTGGATTCCTCTGACGTCTCTGTCTTCACACGAGTTTTTCCAGACATTGCGGCCTCTTCATCTAACAAGTCTGAGATGTTAGATTCAATGATTCGCTTCTCGTTACGCAATTCCGCCAATGTCTTTTCTTGTGCAAGTATCTCCTTATCTATCTCAAACTTGCGATTCTCAAGATGTTCCACTCGTTCACGTAAACCCTGCAACTTGGCAGCGCGCTCTTGTCGAGACATCTCCTCATAACGGCGACGTTCCTCCTCTTGACGCTCACGCTCCTGTCTTTCAGACTCCTCGCTCAAATAAGTCTTTACCGAATACAACAGTCTCTCAAGAGACTTCTCCGGATTAGAGTTATACTCAATATAATCCAAGCGTGCTATATAGATAATAACAGAGTCGTTATACACAGAGTCATCATAACGAAATGGAATTATCTTCTTCTTATAAGAATGAGCCGTAGCAATCTCATTGCTAGTCCACTCTGAGACATTAGAATTTTCAGAAGATATAAACAGAAAAATCTTTGCCGCCTTGATATTTCTGGCGATTACTGGTCCGAAAGCATCTCCAGAAAAAACGCCATCTTCATCAAACCAATAAGAAATACCATTGGCAGTAAAAAGATCTTTTATCTTGCTGACGATATTACCAGGAATAACCTGTTTATGCTCATCAACATAATCTCTTCGTGAATAACTTATAAATACATCATATTCCATAGTATCATCCTTTTAATCAAAAACAGTCCTATCTATATTCAATTTATGGCCACAGCAATTGCAAAAAACATGATGCTTTGCTACAGGTGTCTTTACTCCGTTGGCCATACAATAAGGACACAACACCTCATGCTTAACATCACGGATTCGTTTCAGCAATTCCTTATACAGTTCAGTATCCTCTCTTTTCACTAAATCATATCCAAGCTTCTTAAGCAACTTAAGCGTATCCATTGCCATATCGCGGTCAAACTTCTTTTCCGATTCTGGAAGTTGAGAATAAGGCACCATACAAGGCGTCTCTTTCTTTGCATCATCGCGTTGTGCACCATAAGTCCAACCTTGTGACAGGCGTTCCAGCGCCCATATATCATGCACATTCTCGGCTATGGCCTCTCTTAATTCTGTTAAGTCTTCGTCAAGTTTGACATCCGACACGTCTACAGGTTTTGGTATATATGTCTTCATATTCTTTAAGTTTATAGTCACTAGATAATTTTGGGAATCGGCCCATGCATCTTCAAATCTCTCAACTGGATAAACATCCTCCGATTTCGACGAGGCCGGATCAAATACGCTTATGGTATTTTTCTTAGCATCGTATGACAATACGACTACGGTATGGTCTGGTATTGGTCCTATAATAATATCTTCTTTTATCTCGCTAGTTCTATCGCCTAACAGTTCGCCACCATCAACAGCAACGATAACACACTCTTCTGCTTCAAGCGCCTTTACAACATCTTCTATAGTACATTTGTATTGACGAGTCACAATCAGTCCTTTTTCTTCCAAATGCCGTCCCACATTATGCAAGGCCGTTCCCTGTTCCTTCTGCCATCCATTTTTAACAGCATCTGCGATAAGCTGCTGTTCGTCAAAATCTATGTCGAGTTTTTTTAGGATATATTTCTCACACTCCAAACTGCAATAATTGCCTTCCTCACAAGCAGCAGCAATCGCTGTCATTGGAATAAACTCACAGTCCTTTAGCACCAATCCCAAATCTGCATCAACCAATTGAGAAATACTAAACAACTCCCTTAATTCAGCATCTTCAGGAAGCATGCCTATTATCTCTTTGCTTTCTTGTGCTGTAGCATTGCCATCAAGGAATGCAGCCAATAATTCAGCCGAAATATCATTAAACGATTTCTTTTTCATATTTCTCAACTTCTTTAAGTGCAATCTCAGTCAATGCCGCAATAGCACGCTTTTTAATATTATACAAATTATCAACATTGGTACCCAGTTCTTGAGCTACAACATCAGGTTCTGCATCATGCAATATCAATCGTCTTAAAACATAGACATAGCGCATGTTTGACATAAGAGACAGCATATACTCCACATCAATCTTAGAAGTTATACCACTTTCTCCATCAACAGTATCTCTTTGGAGAACCTCATCTAAAAGATTATCCTTAGACTCCATATCTATCATTCTATCTCTTTTAGAAACAAAAAAACGAATTGCTACGACCTTAAGCCACTGATATATACTACTCCTACCTTTGAATTGCTTCAGCCTGTACGCGTCATTTTCCATGATGTAGACATAGAGTTCATTCACAAACTCATCATAATCCACATCATACGAAAACACATGACGAATAATGCTGACAAAAAGCGGACGGCAGTTCTCGAAGAAGAACCTCTTAGTCACCCGCTCATCTCGTTCTATCAATGCATCTATTATCTGCTGGTCTGTCACGATGTTTATTCCTCTAAATTAAAGCAATGTTATTATTTTTACAATGTTCGCTTGGCTTATTTCAACGAAGTAGCAAAGTAAATAATTAAATTTATATTTTCCAAGATATGTAAGATTTTTTTAATAAAAAAAAGACCGCCTGATTTATAATCGTCAGACAGCCTCTATGCTTAATATATTATACGACATATCTATCTCATTCAAAACCTCTTTATCACCTCAACAAACCTCTCTATATCTTCTTCTGTGGTGTCAAAGGAACAGACCCAGCGAACTACGTCATTGTCCATGTCCCAGTCGTAGAAGAAATAGTGTTTCTGCAGTTCTGTCCAAATCTCACGAGGCATCTGTACGAAAACGCCGTTCGACTGTACCGGATACATCACCTTAACGAACGAAATATCTTTGACTTTTTCATAAAGCATCTGCGCCATCTTGTTTGAATGCTCAGCATTTCTTTTCCATAAATCGTCTTTGAAATATGCTTCAAACTGCGCTGCTATGAATCGCATCTTGCTGCAAAGTTGCAACGCTTGTTTTCTTCTATATTTGAAACTTTCCGCTAGACGTGGATTCAGAAACACTATCGCCTCTCCCATCATCAGACCGTTTTTCGTTCCACCGAAAGAAACAATATCAACGCCTAAGTCGGTCGTCATTTCTTTGAAAGTACAGCCTAGAGCGACAGCGGCATTGGCGATGCGAGCACCGTCAATGTGAAGATACATATTATATTCGTGAGCTAAATCTACAAGAGCCTTTATCTCATCAAGTGTATATAAAGTTCCTAATTCTGTTGATTGAGTAATCGTTATAGCCTTAGGCTGTGAATGATGTTCAAAACCAAATCCGTGCAACTGTGTCTTTACAAGTTCCGGTGTCAACTTGCCATCTGGAGTCGAGACAGTAAGAAGACGACATCCAACAACTCTTTGTACAGAGCCGCATTCATCAACATTGACGTGTGCAGTTTCGGCACACACTACTGCTTCATGCGAACGACACATCGCGTCAATGCATAGAGTATTCGCACCCGTACCATTAAAGACAAAGTAAACAGATGCCTGACTGCCAAAGTGTTGCTTGAAAATCTCTTCTACTTTAGCTGAATATTCATCGTCGCCATACGCTAAAGCATGATCGACATTAGCATCTGATATAGCTTTCAAAACTTCCGGAGAAATACCAGAATGATTATCACTTCCAAAACCTCTTTTCATGATCAAATAGTTTATTTAGGAAGTAAAGATAGAAAAAAAGTCTACAAGACAACAAGTTTTTTTATTAGGAATTCAGGAATTCATATCTTTCTTCAAAAACACTAAAGTTCTAGAGTTACATATTTCTAGGATTCGCCCAATGCGTTAGGGATTGCAGCGGCATCCTTTTGGAGCAAAGCGGAAAAAGATAGAGCGGAAAGCCCGACGGCTTCGCCGGAACGCCCAGAAAAAAAATCTCAGAATCTCAGAACTTTAGAATCTTAGAATTTATTGGGATAAGTTTGGAATTTTGTGATTCAGAGTTCAATGGTCAAAACTCTTCTGAGTTTTTGAGATTTTGAGTTTCTGAATTTCTAACAAAAACATTTCCTATTTATTCCCAAGAGGCTGCAAACCACGCTCACTCCCAATCCTACGAAGATTCCGTCAACAGGGAGGTTTAAGATTTGTGTCAATATCAATGCTGCTGTTCCTGCGATTATGGATGCGATAATCCATTGATACTTGATCTTTTTGGAGAAGAACAATGCCAATGTCAAAGGAACGAATACCGCTGTGGCACGTAATCCCATCGACAAAAATCCGAGGTCGTTGATGAAGGTGCCAGAGAAAGATCCTGCCACTACAACAGACATCAACAATATCCCTATGATGGTCAGTCGGGAGACAGCAAGGTTTTTAGACGATTCTCTTAACGAAGGTTCTATCTTCATGAAGACGTCACGGACTAATATGGTCGATGATCCGAGCGTCAATCCAGAACCGCCGATTATAAT
>JAZKYG010000126.1:0-4074 GCA_045612025.1 Bacteroidales bacterium | reverse complement strand
GGTGGTGACATCTCGCGTAAGAGAAAGCTCCTCGAGAAGCAGAAACAGGGTAAGAAGAGAATGCGCCAGATCGGTACAGTAGAGGTTCCTCAGAGCGCCTTCATGGCCGTGTTGAAGCTTGACTAAAAGTGCGACGCACTATTTGTCCAAGTTGCTGATAATCAGCACTTATTAAAAATCGTCGTTAACTGAAGATCAACATTGACAGTCCGTACGCAGCAAGCGTCGAGACCACTGCACAGACCATTCCTGGCATCATGAAGGAGTGGTTAAGGATATATTTGCCAATCTTTGTCGTTCCTGTTCTGTCGAAGTTGATAGCTGCCACAACTGTTGGGTAGTTAGGAATGAAGAAGTATCCGTTTACTGCTGGGAACAAGGCAATCAAAAGCATTGGATTCAAACCGAGAGCAATACCGAGAGGCATGATTGCTCGTACTGTAGCAGCCTGACTGTAAAGTAAAATTGACATAACAAACAAGGCTACGCCAAAGAGCCAAGGCATTTCTGTCACGACACTTTCTATAGAACCAGTGAGTTGTGTGATGTTGCCATTAATAAATGTATCACCCATCCATGCGACACCGAAGATTGCGATGACGGCCTGCATACCAGCAGAGAACACGCTTCCTTGTGCAGCTTTCGCACCAGAAGTCTTGGTAACCAACAAGATTACAGCTGCTGTGGTGAGCATCAATATCTCAATCAATGATGGCATTCCCAATGTTCTTCCGTCGAAAGCAGGACGCATTGATGGAATAGAACCGAACAATACGATGAGTACAGTCGCTGCTATGAAAAGGATGACTGATAATTTTGCACTGAAGAGATTTTTGATGTCGTTCAATTCAACGTGTGAGTTGTCAAGCTCACCGCTTTGAAGACGTCTTTGATATTCAGGGTCATCTACGAGTTCCTTACCGACTCTCATTGAAGCAAAAGCACCAACAAGCACGCCGATGAGTGTGGCAGGTATTGTTATTTTAAGAATGTCGAACAATGTGATATCGAAACCAGCGAGCAGTCCGAGCAAAGCTACTGTGGCCGCTGATATTGGCGAAGCCGTGATGGCCTGTTGCGATGCGATGACAGCGATACCGAGAGGACGTTCTGGACGAATCTTAGTCTCACGCGCTACTTCTGCGATGACAGGTAATACAGAATAAGCGACGTGTCCAGTTCCTGCTAAGAATGTGAATGTATAAGTAACCAATGGGGCGAGTATTGTAACGTATTGAGGATGACGTCTCAAGACTTTTTCGGCTATCTTGACGAGGAAGTCAAGACCGCCGGCAGCCTGCATTGCGCCAGCCGCTGAGATGACAGCAGCAATCATAAGCATGACGTCGATAGGCGGCGCTGTCGGTTCCAAACCAAAGACAAAAGTTAAAATCGCGACGCCAAGTCCGCCCATAACACCTAAACCTATACCGCCGATACGTGCGCCGATAATGATACAAACGAGAACAAATAAGAGTTGTATTATCATAAAAAATATTCTTAATTTAAGTTAATAACGCTTTACAAAAATACATATTATTTCACATAGAAGAACAATTAAATCTTCGATTTTACATAAGTTTTTAAAGAATAAAAAACATTATCGCTTGTCAGTATTCTTTTAAAAAACTTTTTCACAACACCTTTGTTAATTTTTAAAGAATTTATATCTTTGTCAAGACTAAATTAAAGATTTATAAGGAATGAAAATCATACTATCGACTGACTTCAGTGATGAAAACAAGGTGCTGTTACCCTATGCCATCGACTTTTTGAAAAACGCCAATGGCGGCGAGATAATCATATTCCACGCTTATATGGACAACATCTGTATCGGCAATAACTGTTATCCTGGAAATATGGATACAGACAGCTACTTCACCACAGAAATCATGATTGAATTGGAGAAGAACTCTCATAAGATGATGCAGGAGAAGACTCAGTATCTCGTTGATTTAATTAAAGAAGACGGCGCAGACAACATCACAGTGCGTCCCGTACTCGTAAGCGGCGACCCAGAAGATGAGCTGATAGAATTGTCAAGAAAAGAAAATCCAGACCTTATATTAATGGGCACTCGCGGTAAAGGTGGCAAGCGCTTCCTTGAAGGCAGCCTCGTGAAAAGTGTTATGACAAAATGCGATGTGCCAATGCTCTTCATACCTGAAGGCTACAGCTGGAGAAAAAGCAACGAAGTCGTATATGCAACCGACTTCAACGATCACGACATCGCTACAATAGATAGGATTTTCAAGATATTAAAACCTTATAAGCCTCATATCCATGTCATTCACTTCGTGGAAGAATCCGACAGACCTAAGGAAGCTGTCTTGATGGATGAACTGGAACGAACCTTCATCAACAAAGAGTTCGATGGCGAGATACATTTCCAACTTATCTACACCAACGACGCACCACTGGCTCTGAAGACATTCTGCGAACGCAACGACATAAGTCTCAGTTCGTTCATAGCATATCAAAAAGGTTTTTTCGACTTCTTATATAAAGGAAAGATTGATAAAGACGACTTTTTGAACCTCAACATACCAATGCTGACGTTTAAAGAAATTAACAATTGAAAAAACAAAAGACAAACGACAAATGATAAATGGCGAATGGCAAAAGACTTTGGTCTTTAGTCTTTCGCCTTTAGTCTTTTTAATGGAAAAATATCGCTCCGATATAGAATCTCGGACCTGTTGGAAGATATAATTCTGATTTATTAAATCCGTTGAGGTAATCTATTTTAAATGTGAGATGCAAAGCATCGGTCAGACTGTAGTCGCAGCCGATATAAGGATCCACGGCAATGAATGCAGTCTTGTTGAATGTCACATTCTGTTCTGGATTCCAGTCGTGTTTGTCGCCTTCAAAGATAAAGCAATCCGTTACAGTACCGCCGCCTACCGACAATCCGACGTATGGCATAAACTTGCCAAATTCCCAATAGAAATCATTTATCAAACCTGCCCAGAAAGTCTTGATATAACTTCCATCAACGAGGTCTCTCTTCAATGCTAATGTAGAGACATAACCTTCTGTGCCAAGACGATAATGCTCGCCGAAATGAAATCTTATAGCACCGCCAATACCTTTTGTGAGGCCGTCAGCTTTAAAATCAACAGGTGCAATATTTTTAGATACATATCCTACGTGAATCATCATTCCACCGTCATAACCGTTGAAGACATTCTTCTCGTTTTGTGAAAAAACATTAAGACTTATAAATGTCAATACAATAAATAATATTCGTTTCATAAGATTAAAAAATATTTACAAATACAACCCAATCACATGCCAAACTGCAATCATATGGAACACATCGCCCAAAACTACAAAGACATGGAACACAGAATGCATATATTTTGTTTTCTTAAAGCTATAGAAAACGGCTCCGATAATATATGCAAGTCCTTCAGCGATAATAAACAAAACCACCTTGAGTCCAACGCTGTCATATAAAGGTTTGAAAGCGACGAGAATTGTCACTCCCATCAGGACATAACAAGCGGTTTTGAAATAACTATGAGGCTTTATCTTTCTGAATGTAAGAACTGTTCCAAGTATCGCACTAATCCAAATGAAAACAAAAACACCAATCGCCCATATTGTAGCGCCATGATTATACATAGCAATAAGGGTGATTGGAGTATAACTTCCTGCTATATGCCAATAAATCGCGGCATGGTCAAATTTTCTTAATAAATATTTAGAATTCTCTTTATCAGCAGAACAGGCGTGATAAACAAAAGATGCGATGTAAGAACTGACAACGCCGAAGAAATATATCCACAGACTCACGATCGCCAGAGTATTATCCGTCTGATATGCTTTATGCAAGAACAGCGAACAAACAACAACACTCATTATCGCACCAGTGAGATGCGACACAGAATTTGCAACCTCTTCAGAATGAGTATATTTATTCTTGATTTCAGTCATGTTTTTGGGCATAAAAAAAGAAGCGACTTAATCAGTCACTTCACTTCCGCGGAGAAAGAGGGATTCGAACCCCCGGTACATTGCTGTACAACGGTTTTCAAGACCGCCGCATTCGACCGCTCTGCCATTTCT
>JAZKYG010000125.1:0-1853 GCA_045612025.1 Bacteroidales bacterium | reverse complement strand
GTCCGTTATTCGCCAGCCGTCGGGCCGATTCCGGGCGCGGTTCAAACCTGGGCTGAAGCGCAAGCCGATATGTTTTCAGCGTTGCCGTCTGGGATAGGGGCAGGCGAAAAAGGGGGTACGGCAAAGCAATCAGCAGTCCCGGCGGAACAGCTTCCTTTTAATCCGTGGGTTCGCATCAATCATTTTCCCGATGGTTATGAGGTCATACGTATCAACTTAAGAGAATTCCATATTTGTTTGGTTTATCTGTCTATTTTGAAGAAGGTCGTATGTATAGCGTTCTTTTTTTCGTTTGCAGCGTTTAGGCGTATCTCGAATAAACTTAACAATGTCACGAACTATTTTAATAATAGTTCTTATACTGCGATGTTTATATAAAGCTTCCAATAGACTGGTAAAATGGACTTTGTATCTATCAAGGACTTCAACATGACTTACTTCACATACCGGTCCAATATCTGCAAGGATTTCATGACTATGAAAAATCAATATGTTAATCATTTTGAGAAGTTTTTCGCACAATACTCTGGCTGTGGTCTTACCATTGGACTTATTAAGGTTCATTTCTTTTTTCCATAATTTGAAAATCAATTCAATTTGCCAACGAACAGAATAGAGAATAATTATTTCATCAAACGTACACATATTGTTTTCAATATTTGTAACATAGAATTGCCATTTGGAAACAATTACCTGCGCTTGGCTGACTGGTCGTCTTTCTTTTTGGGCTTTACGGGTAACGTTAGCCAACTTCTGTTTGGCAACTTCTTCAGAAACTTTCCTGCCAAGCAGACGACATGGAACTTTTCTTTTTCCTAAAAGAACGTGAACGTCAATTTCATTTCCCTTTTGATGCAGCAAAAATTCACTGATTGAATATTTCTGATTGTTATAATAAATGATGCTTTGAGATTGAATCCGACAAATGTAATATATGCTATTTTTCTGATTGTACAGCATACGTTCTTGGCTTAAAAAGCCCATATCCGCCAATTCCAAAGAATGTTTGGGCAATGGCGGCGCCCGTTTATAAAACGCGTGATCAGACGTTCGTCCTGAATCATATAAAAACTGATCAATGATTCCGGTTGTTGCTTCAATACGCAAGAATATTTTCAATTCAGAGGCGTTTACATTTTCTTTATTACCGCCGACTCCAGGAAAGAGATCTTTTGTCTGTTGAGATAATTGTAATCTTGTACAATCCGCGATAAATACCTTGGTAAACAATGAAAGCAATGGTGGAGCTTTTGCATTGGAACTGTTTACCAGCGTTCGTAAAATTTCAGCAAGCAGTTTTCTTAAAAATTTCACACATGACATATCGAATTTTTTACTTAACGCCTGCTTTGTAATTGAAATTCTCTGGTTATCAAACAAAGCCGCCAAAGAACCCAACGTAGGATTACTTTGAGTAATCCAATTTAACGATGTAAAAAGCCATTTTTGAATATCAAGGAGACGATTTCGCAGAATGAACGCTGATTCTTCAGAAAAAATACTTGGAAAATCATAAAACAGCTCTTGCAATTTTTCAGCAAATGTGGTAATAGTATCAGTCATGAAAGCGTTCGGTGTTGAATGGTGTTAGAAGTTAAAAAATGCCCTACGCTTTCTTTTTTTCTTGTAATCTTGAGTTCTAACTTTAACTAAAATCTAAAAGTAAAATAGACAGAATAAAATCTTTTCTAATCAATACAACAGAATTATTTTAACACGCTTTTTCCTTAAGTTGATACCTATGAGACAGGCGCCATCCAAGGGAGTTTTTCGACTTCGTCGTTTTGGCATGCACACCTCTCAGCGGTTTCTGTTGCGGGCGATACGCCCGCGAACCAGAGGGACGGTCTGCC
>JAZKYG010000124.1:0-9807 GCA_045612025.1 Bacteroidales bacterium | reverse complement strand
GTTCTACAGATTCGCCTACTGCCTTGTGTGCTGCAAAGTGAATGATGCCTTTTATATCGTTATGACGTGCGAAGAAGTCGTCTGTCAGTTTCTGGTCAGCGAGGTCGAATGACTCGAATTCAGGGCGAATGCCTGTGATTTTTTCGATGCCGTCCAAAGTGTCGATGCGTGAATTGAACAAAGCGTCAACGATGATGACGTTGAATCCTTTTTTCTGTAATTCTACAACGGTATGAGAACCGATATAACCTGTTCCTCCTGTAACTAATATTCTCATCTTAATATTTTTTAACCAATAAAATCTAAAATTGTTGATGTGACGTATTCTAGTTGTTCGTCGGTGAATTCTGTGTGCATTGGCAATGCTATCACGTTTTCGCAAAGATATTCGCTCACTGGGAAGTCGCCTTTCTTATATCGTGAATCCTGATATGCCTTTTGTTCGTGCAATGGGACAGGATAATATATAGCGCAGGCAATTCCTTTTTCCTGCAGATGCTGCATCAGTTTAGCTCTATCGACGCCATTAAGTATCATCACATATTGATGATATACGTGAGTAGTAAAAGCCGATTTCTTAGGAGTTATTATCTTATCTGTTGCAGAAAAAGCCTTGTCGTAATAAGCGGCTGCATATTGACGAGCGGCTATATATTCATCGAGATGTTTCAGTTTTATATCCAAGACCGCTGCCTGTATGGTGTCGAGGCGAGAGTTCACACCGACGTAATCGTGATAGTAGCGCACCTTCATGCCGTGGTTCACCACAGCGCGAATCTGTTCTGCGAGGCTGTCGTCGTTAGTGAATAATGCGCCGCCATCGCCGAAGCATCCGAGATTCTTTGAAGGGAAGAAAGAAGTACAGCCTATTGTACCAATGGTACCCGACTTCTTCACAGTACCGTCGCTGAAGGTATAGTCGGCGCCAATGGCCTGTGCATTGTCTTCAACGACATAAAGGTTATGACGGCGAGCTATGTCCATGACAGCCTCCATATTGGCGCACTGTCCGAAGATATGTACTGGAACTATCGCCCTTGTCTTTGGGGTGATGGCACGTTCAATGGCTGCAGGATCAATGTTATAGGAATCTTTCTCCACATCTACAAGAACAGGCTTCAGACGAAGAAGTGCTATAACTTCTGCTGTAGCAATGAAAGTGAAAGTGGTAGTGATGACCTCATCGCCAGGTTCCAGATTAAGAGCCATCATTGCAACTTGCAAAGCATCAGTGCCGTTCGCACATGGAATGACATGTTTTACACCAAGATATTTTTGAAGGTTTTCCTGAAATCTCTTCACATGAGGACCATTGATAAATGACGCTGTCGACAATATCTCTTGAATAGCGGAATCCACCTCTGGTTTTATCTTATTATATTGACCTACAAGGTCAACCATTGGAATATTTTGCATAAATGTCGTTTTTGCAAAGTTAAGAATTATTACACATTAATTAATAGCGTTTTTTATAAAAAAACTTTTTTTTCTAAAACTCTTGCTTATTTCAAAAAAATGTCGTTATTTTGCACCTCAATTTTTAGGAGAAGAATTTAACTATAAAATATTAAGAGTCATGTCAAAAATTTGTCAAATCACAGGTAAAAAAGTCATTACCGGTAATAACGTTTCTCACTCAAACAGAAAGACAAAAAGAACTTTCAGTCCTAACTTACAAATCAAACGTTTCTTCGTTCCAGAATGGAATGAATGGGTAGTTTTGAAAGTTTCAGCAGCCGGTTTACGTACAATTGACAAGAAAGGTGTATACCAAGCTATCATGGACGCTTCAGCAAAAGGTAACTTGAACCGTTGGTAATAACATCAAAACACTATAAAAAAAAGTCGTCTTTTTTGACGACTTTTTTTTTAATTCTCAATGCATAATTCATAATACATAATTATTTTTGTGCAATATTTACATCTAAAGATAGTTAAATAATTTGATGAGATTAAGATATACGTTATTCCTGATGATGATGTTTCCTGTTTTGCTTTTCGGGCAGAACAAGGATAATTATATCTACGGAAAAATCACGGATGACAAAGGCAGCGCCTTGGAACTGGTAAACATCGCCGTGTTAGGAACGTCATACGGAGTCTCTTCAAATTCAAGAGGACAATACGAATTACATCTTCCTGCCGACACTCTTCTCGATGTGGTTTTCTCTTTCGTAGGCTACCAGCAAGAGACCAAGAGAATCAAACTCAAAGCTGGCGAACATCGTAAGGTCGACGTAAGTTTGAAATCAACCTCAACGACACTCTCCGACATCGTGGTCTCCGACCGACAAATCAACTCTGCAAGCATCACACGCCTAGACGCACGCGAGATATCGCTCATACCTAGCAGCTCCGCTGGCGGCGTGGAAGACCTTGTCAAGACATTGCCAGGAGTGTCATCAACAAACGAACTCAGCTCACAATATAACGTACGCGGAGGCAACTTCGACGAAAACCTCATATACATCAACGGCATAGAAGTATACAAACCATTCCTTGTCGGTTCGGGACAGCAAGAAGGAATGAGCATCATAAACCCGAGTCTCGTATCTAACATCGACTTCTCCGCCGGCGGCTTCTCTGCCGAATACGGAGACAAACTATCATCAGCCCTCGACATCACATACAAGAAACCTATCCTTCCAGCAGCATCATTGTCGCTGAGCTTCCTCGGCGCTGAAGCCCATGCCGAAGGTTCCTTAATGAAAAACAAACTCTCCTATCTCGTAGGAGCTCGCTATAAAAACAACAAATATATCCTTGGCAATATGGAGACAAAAGGCACATATCAGCCTAACTTCACCGACATCCAAGGAATATTGTCTTACAACATATCCCCTCGCCTGGAAATATCCGCTTTCGGATACTATTCCAGCAACAACTACCTCATGGTACCTGACACTCGTCAGACCGACTTCGGCAACATACAGGAAGCTCATCGCATCACCATATATTTCGACGGCAAAGAGTCAAGCTGCTACAATACCGGACTCGGCGCTTTAACATTGAACTTCAGCCCTAACGAAGACCTCAATCTCAAACTCATCGCTTCTACATACTCAGCCGTAGAAGCAGAGAACTACGACATACAAGGACAATATTGGATCGGACAGCTCGAAACCAATCCAGGCAGCGAACAAAGCGGCAACGTCATCTCTAACCAAGGCGTCGGAACTTATATCGAACACGCACGCAACGACTTCTACTCACAGGTCTTCAATATCGACCATAAAGGTGCGTACAAAAACGACTTCTACACCTTGAAATGGGGAGCACGCTACCAACACCAGCATTTCGACGACTTCATCAACGAATGGGAGATGATAGACTCTGCCGGTTTCAGCCTTCCTCATCCCGCAGACTCCATAGACAGTCCTAACCCGCCACATCCAGCCTTCGACATACGTCACGTATCTAGAAGTCATAACATATTAAACATCAACAACCTCGACGGATTCATCCATAACGAATGGTCGTTCAACAGCAAAAAGGATGACGTAGTAACGTTATCGCTCGGTTTACGCGCCAACTATTGGGGCTACAACAATGAAGTCAACATCAGCCCTCGCGCCGGCGTGGCCTACAAACCAGGATGGAACAACGACATGCTCTTCAGACTGTCGGGCGGCGTCTATGTGCAGCCTCCATTCTACCGCGAACTCCGTAAATTCGACGGCACTCTTGTAAAACCAGAAGACGCCTCAACACAGAAGTCATATCAGTTGGTACTCACACACGAATACAACTTCATGGCATGGGACAGACCTTTCGTCCTAACATCAGAGATTTATTACAAATACCTGAAAGACATCATCCCTTACGAAGTCGACAACATCAGAATAAAATATTTCGCCGACCAGAAAGCCACTGGCCACGCCACCGGTATGGACATCCGTATCAATGGTGAGTTCGTCAAAGGAATAGAGAGTTGGGCAAGTATGTCGTTTATGAAATCGGCAGAGAACATCAAATACTACATCTCTCCAAGCGGAAGCATATTGTCACAATCTGACGTCAACAATGGTGCAGAATATGTATGTGATACCATAATAAAAGGAATACCGAGACCATCAGACCAAAGAGTCAACTTCTCATTATTCTTCCAGGATTACATTCCTTACATACCATCTTTTAAGGTCAACCTGAAACTCGTATTCGGAACAGGAATGCCATTCGGCGCACCATACAGCGAAAGATACAAACACTTAATGAGGATGTCGCCTTACAGAAGAGTCGACATTGGATTCAGCAAGCAGCTCATCAGCGAGAGCACAAGCTTCAAGAAAGGCAACCCGCTGTCGCACGTGAAAAACTGCTGGCTAAGTCTTGAGATCTTCAACCTCTTAGGCATCAGCAACGTAAGCTCATACATGTGGGTCACAGATATTTACAACATACAATATGCTGTACCTAACTATCTCACTCCAAGACAGATCAATTTGAAGTTAGTAGCGGAATTTTAGTTAGGAGTCAGGAGTTAGGAGTCAGGAGTTAGGAGTGTGGAGTTAGGAGTTAGGAGTTAACACGTCTTTTTGAGATTTTGAATTTCTGATTTTCTGAGTTTTATATTTTAAAAACGAAGTTTGTAAGTCGGCAGGTTGAGACCAGGTCACCGTCTTCGTTTTTGATGTCTATATTCCAAACGTGTGTCTGACGTCCTTTATGAAGTATTGTAGCAGTGGCATAGACATAAGACCCCACTTTAGCGGCTTTGACATGATTCGCGCTCATCTGCATGCCTCTGATGACATGAGTATCCATATCGACATATACAGCAGATCCCACGCCGCCGATGCTCTCTGCCAGCGCCATGCTAGCGCCGCCGTGCAACATGCCGTAAGGCTGTGAAAGTTCCTTCTTCACAAACATACGAGCATATACGAAACCCTCTCTAACCTCAAGATATTCAATGCCGAGAGTCTCCATCATAGTACCCTCATTGAGAGCATTCATCTTCTTTACTATATCTTCCATCTAAAAATATTTTTAATGCAAAAATAACATTTTTGGTTATAATTATGCATTATGAATTATGCATTATGCATTATGCATTAAAAAAGTGCTATCTTTGCACCACAAAGACCCAGCGGTCTTTTTTTTCAACACAACACACTCTCTGCCGGGCTTCATGCCCGGCTTTTTTTGAACCCCAACTCCCAACTCCTAACTAACACTATTCTATCATATCCAAGGTTTCCTTAATCGTCTTAAGATACGCCTCTTCAACTGGCGACAATGTGCTGACTTGATACTTCCTGTATTCCGCAATAGCCTTTTCAACTGCTCTATCGTTACTCATAGTTCCTGCTCCTGATAACACCTTACGGTCGCCGGTCTTCAGCAAGTTATCAAGCATCCTGATATAATCCTTCATGTACATCGGCTTATGCTCCATCGCATTTATCTCTGCCAAATCGAAATATCCTGAAACCAGATTCTTCAAGATCATCAGCTCTTTTTCATTAAGATAATTCTTTGCTATGGAGACATCCTTAACTGACGGCAATTCTCCTGAAAAAGATGTCAATCCCATAAAAGCCTTGCTTGAATCCGCTCGCTCAAAGATTATCTCCGCCGCAGTGCGACCATGAACAGCATAATGAAGCTTGTTCTGTACTATCTTGTAGAACATCACCGACTCCTCGCTATCAGGCTTGAAGTCGACGCTTGTGGCATACAAGTCAAGGACCTGACGGAATATCACCTTTTCTGACGCCCTGATGTCCCGAATACGATCTACAAGTTCTCTCCAATATGTGCCGCCATGATTACCTTTCAGACGTTCATCATCCATGACGAAGCCCTTTATCATATATTCCTTCAGACGTTGCGTGGCCCAAATACGGAATTGCGTTCCTCTTATAGATTTAACTCTATACCCAACAGATATAATCACATCAAGATTATAGTAATCCACTTTATAGGTTTTTCCATCTGATGCAGTTGTTGCAAAATTTGCAACAACTGAATTATATTGGAGTTCTCCCTCAATAAAAATATTCTTAATATGTCTTGATATGGTCGACTTATCTCTCTGAAATAAATCAGACATTTGATCTATTGACAGCCACACTGTCTCATCTTGAAGATTGACATTAATCTTCGTGATACCATCTTCTGACTGATAAATGATGATATCACCATTGTTTTCAAAATTGTTTCTCATAAATTCAAATGGCTTTATTCTCACTTGCAAATTTATGGCAAACAAAACGAAACGTCAAGGCTTCAACACGGGAATTTTCTCCAGTCTTTTTATTTTTGACGTTTTTCTGGAATTTATTAAGATTTGTTGTTAATGTTTTTTTTGAACTAAGGCTGTTGGCTATTGGCTGTTGGCTGTTGGCTATTGGCTATTGGCTGCTGAACTCTGACTCTTACTTATAGACGCAAAGACTCAAAGACTCAAAGTTTCTCTGCGACTTTGTGACTCTACGACTCTGCGACTCGGTGTCTTAAAAATCCCTCAATTCCTAATTGATTATACTCAACTAGTGACATTTGTATTTGAACCCTTTGTAAACCCTTTATAAAAACCCATAACGATAGTAATCAGACAATTGTAATCTTATAACAAATTATTATACTATTATTTTGAACCCTTTGTAAACCCTTTTAATGTATAATAAGTTCCTTTACCTGTTACCCCATGTATGTCCAGCCAAGCCTCCAATTGTATAAGCATTCTATATGCAGTAGTTTTACTCACGTTCAAAAGTTTTTGCACATCGGTATTAGTAATTTTACCATTTTTTGCTACATATTCCATTATAGGAAAATACTTTTCTTCAACTTTTTGTGCTTTTAATTGATGTTTCACATCTGTGTAATATGTAATCATCAAACCGCTGATGATTTCTATAACTGGCGGCAGTAACTTGTGAGACAATACTGAATCAATGATACGTTTATATCCACGTCCCCAACTTTCAATATCACCACATCGGAATAAGGTATTTGCTATAGACGGATTATAAGGTTTGGAAGGATGTTTTTCATATAATCTAGCCACATTCCATTCATCCGGCAATCTGCCAGCATTCCAAAAGACAATATGATTGGGATAAACACTGATTTGAATAGGCGACGCATCCGAATAGTCTTTATGCGCCACAGCGTTCATTAACGACTCTCTTATCGCCTCCATTGGAATTTGAAGCATTTCTCTACGTGATATCCCTTCATATGAAATGCGGTATATTAAATATTTAGTCTTTATAAGGTCTATCGTTTTCTCTATCTGCTCCATCAATGAGCCATGAATTTCATCTTGAAATATCAGATCCTCTTCGCTAGAGCCAAAATATCCAATCTTAATATAGGCACCTCTGACATACTTCTCAGGATCAGGATGAAAAAGCAATATTGCAGCTTTGCTTAGTTGACCCGTTTCTTTGTCTATCAAACGCAAGTCTTCCAGTAAATTCGCCGTTGAATCATTTAACACATCTTCATCAACGCGATTGCTTTTTGCTGCTTCTTTTTTAAAACGAATTAGAGCTTCTTTTGACAAATCTTCAATTGACACTCCTATTACTGGAACTTCATCCCAATTCTTTCCTGTACGTTGTAATATAAAACGATTCAAAGACACACCCTTCAACTCTTGCTTGGTACTACCTGAGCGATAATGATATTGTCCTTTATAATTTATCGGATTGGAATATGGCGGAATGATGATTTCCAAATATTCAACTCCATTTATATCAAGCACATTTACATCAATTATGATACCTAGCACATCACGGACCTTATTTGGAATATCTTCTGCCAACTTCTTAACATTATCCAATCCGACGACATTACCATTATCATCCACACCTATATACATCTTTCCTCCAACAGCATTGGCAAAGCCACATATCCATTTTAAGTACTCATCTTTCCAAATGAGCTTGTATTCTACATTTTGAGATTCCATAACATATCGATTTTGGGAAAGGTTTACAAAGATTTCTAATAAATTTAATTTTGGTTTAGCTATTCTCACTTGCAAATTTATGGCAAACAAAATGAAACGTCAAGGTTTCAACACGGGAATTTTCTCCAGTCTTTTCATTTTTGACGTTTTTCTGGAATTTATTAAGATTTGTTGTTAATGTTTTTTTGAACTAAGGCTGTTGGCTATTGGCTGTTGGCTGTTAGCTTTTGGCTGTTGGTGACCGGTCGCTGAGCTTGTCGAAGCGCTGAGCTTTGCCTTCGACAGGCTCAGGCACCGCGGAACTAAGAACTTATAGACTCAAAGTTTCTCTGCGACTTTGTGACTCTGTGACTCTACGACTCAGCAACTCAGTAACTCAAAAATCTCAGCAACTCAGTGTCTTGTCATCTTGTTGTCTTATAAAAATCTCTTCAATCTCCTCGCGGCTTATACTTTCTCGTTCTGCTTTGTCGTAGATGGTAAGAAGGTTTATTTCACCTTCATCTTCGGAAATCAATAAAATATACGTAATGACACGAGCGCCGTGACTTTTACCTCTGCCCTTGGATTTTATCGCCATTCTGACCTTTCGCAAGCCATTACCTAAATCAATGCCAGAATATGGATTTTGCTGCAGTTCATTTTGTAAAACTTCCAAATCTTTTTTAAAAGAACTATATTTCTTAGCTAAGCGTTTGGCTTCTTTTAAGAAAGGTTTACTGAGAATAATTCTATAGTTCATCGATTAGTTGTTGAAGCGTTACACCATCACCACCACTCTCACGACGCTCCTTTATCTCTAACAGACCATCTCGAATTGCATCCAGGATTTCTTGTTTTTCGATGTATTCTTCTTTCATAATAAGGCTTCGAATTTCGTTCTCGCGAATGCCATCATATGGCATAATAGTAAAATCTGATGTTTTCATAACTTTATGGTTTAAAATTCTCTTGCAAAGATACAATGTTAAAAAGCAAATGTCAAGAAGTTTTTTTGATCCAAGGCTGTTGGCTGTTAGCTTTTGGCTGTTGGCTTTTGGCTATTGAACTAAGAACTTATAAACTCAAAGACTCAAAGTTTCTCTGCGACTTTGTGACTCTGCGACTCAGCAACTCAGAATCTCAGCAACTCAGTGTCTCGGCGACTTGGTGTCTTGGTGACTTAAAAAAATCCTTTTCTCTTTTTACCGCAAAAAGAGAAACAGAAAAGCTCCCGCTGCGGCTAAACACGCTAAAATTATGATTCTTGCGCTAAACAAAAAGAACTCGCTGCGCTCAGACAGCTTTTTGTTCTTAACGCTTCAGCCTCATAATTTCTTAACGCTATTTAGCCAAGGCGGGGCCTCCAAAACCACGAACTCTGACTCTGACTTATTGACGCAAAGACGCAAAGTTTCTCTGCGACTTTGTGACTCTGCGACTCATTGACTCAAAATCTCAGCAACTCAAAAACTTAGTGTCTCGGTGACTTGGTGACTCGGTGACTCAAAATTCCTCAGTTCCTCAACTCCTAAGATTCTATTATATCCAATGTCTCTTTAATCGTCTTAAGATACGCCTCTTCAACTGGCGACAATGTGCTGACTTGATACTTCCTGTATTCCGTAATAGCCTTTTCAACTGCTTTGTCATTACTCATCGCTCCTGCGCCAGACAGAACCTTACGTTCTCCTGTTTTCAAAAGATTATCCAACATCCTGATATAATCCTTCATGTACATCGGCTTATGCTCCATCGCATTTATCTCTGCCAAATCGAAATATCCTGAAACCAGATTCTTCAAGATCATCAGCTCTTTTTCGCTTAGGTAATTCTTTGCTATGGAGACATCCTTAACTGACGGCAATTCTCCTGAAAAAGATGTCAATCCCATAAAAGCCTTG
>JAZKYG010000123.1:0-7234 GCA_045612025.1 Bacteroidales bacterium | reverse complement strand
GCTGTGTAAGCGTTGAGGTTTTCACCGAATTTAACGCCTCTGCTTTGGAGGTAGTTTCTTAATGTCATTCCTGGAAGGTTTGTTGTTCCGTTGAATGCCATGTGTTCGAGGAAGTGAGCGAGACCGCGTTGGTTTTCTTCTTCGAGTACCGAACCGACTTTTTGTGCGATGTAGAAGTCGGCTCTGTTAGCTGGTTTTTCGTTGTGACGAATGTAATAGGTCATGCCGTTGTCCAATACTCCGTATCTTACGTTTGGATCCATTGGAAGTTGGGCAAAGCAATTGAGGCTGAACATTACAACCATCAATAATGATAATAAATGCTTTTTCATAAGTTGTTATTTAAGTTGATTTTTTAATTTTAATATAAATGAACTACATATTTTTCAACAAAGAATGGTTCTGAGTACCATTTGCTTATGGCTGTCGACTTACGTTTCCAGTTCTTAGGGACTTCGCGTAACTCTTGTTCCAAGTCGCCTCCTTTGAGGTATAAGATGCCGCCGGCTTCAATGTCGTTGTGGATGCGTAACTTGTTGCCAACCCAGCCTGCAATCTCTGGTAATCTTGTGACGCCACGACTTGTAATAACATCAAACTTGCCTTTGATATTCTCAACTCTTTCTTGTATCGCTGTCACATTGGTGAGACCTAATGACTCTGCAACAGCTTGAACGACTTTGATTTTCTTGCCGATGCTGTCAACCAACAAGAAGTCGGTCTGAGGAAACATAATCGCTAATGGGATGCCAGGGAAACCGCCGCCAGTGCCTACGTCCATGACTTTCATGCCTGGCAATAAGGTGAAATATTTGGCGATGGCTAATGAATGCAAGACATGATGTTCGTAGAAACTGTCCATGTCTTTACGTGAAATAACGTTGATCTTGCTGTTCCAGTCTTCGTATAGAGCTTGTAAGGCCTGAAATTGTAATAGCTGATTTTCAGTTATTTCAGGGAAGTATTTCTTTACTACGGTATAATCCATATTATATAATATATTAATGAGCAAAAATAAGAAAAAATGCATAACTATGCTAAAAAATAATTTCTAAAAATGATTAACAAATAACGTCTTGGATGAAATAATAATATGTGAGAACGAGTTATTTTTGTATTTTTACCGAAAAATTATGAGAATTAAGCTTTTTACATACTTGATGTCGTTGTTTGCTGTTTTTTTATGGCATGACGTGGCTTGTTCTCAGAACAAATCTCAAGACGTATTGAATTATATCGAGCAATATAAGGATATTGCTATGAGAGAGATGCAGGAGTATAAGATTCCTGCGTCTATCACCTTGGCTCAAGGCTTGCTGGAATCGGGTAATGGCAAGAGCGAACTGGCGAAAAAATCCAATAATCATTTCGGAATAAAATGTCATAAAGATTGGACGGGAGGTCGTACTTACCACGACGATGATGAGAAAGGCGAGTGCTTCCGCGTGTATGACGATCCAGAACAATCGTATAAGGACCATTCAAGATTTCTTGCTGAAAGACAACGTTATGCTTTCCTATTTGAACTGGAAATAACCGACTATAAAGGATGGGCCAAAGGTTTGAAACAAGCTGGCTATGCAACATTGCCTGTGTATGCTAATGTCTTGATTAGACTTATTGAGGATTATAATCTTACTGAATATGATCAGCTGGTGGTGAAGGGTGAGTTTAAGTATAAAAAAGACAACGGACAACGGGCAACGGAAAAGAAGAATAAGTCTAAAGATAAAGGTCAAAAGGCTGATGCCGACAACAGTATCGTTTATATTCCATATAACATTAATGATGCGGAGGTCGTTGGCAAGACGACTGATGAACGTTACATTCGTGAAAATAATAAGGTGAAATTTATCTATGCCAAAGAAGGTGAGAGTGTTTATTATCTTGCAGATATGTTGTGTATCTACGATTATCAGATAATTAAATACAATAATCTCGGCAAACGCAGGACCCTTAAAGATAACGAGATAATTTATATAGAACCGAAGAAAAACAAGGCGATGCGTCGCTATAAATATCATACCATACAAAAAGGAGAGACGCTGTCGCATGTCTCTCGCCTTTATGGAGTTAAACTTGAATCATTGTATAAAATGAATGGTATGGATGAAACCTCAATCTTACATGTTGGTGATAATATAAAACTTAGATAAAACTTTAGAATTCTAAAATTTTAAAATTCTAGAGTTCATAGTTTAAAAATTTAGCGGTAAATCCTTTTCCTTTTTTCACGATGCTTTCTGGTGTGCCTTCACCGATGATGGTGCCGCCTTTGTCGCCGCCGTCAGGACCGACATCTATGATATAGTCTGCCATTTTTATGACATCTAGATTATGTTCGATGATAAGGACGGTGTTGCCTTTGTCGACGAGTTTGTTCAAGACTTCCATCAGCACTTTGATGTCTTCGAAATGAAGACCCGTCGTTGGTTCGTCCAAGATATAAAGTGTCTTTCCTGTGTCTTTCTTTGAAAGTTCGGCTGCGAGTTTGACGCGTTGCGCTTCACCTCCAGATAATGTCGTGGATGCTTGTCCGAGCGTGAGATATCCCAGTCCTACATCTTCCAAAGTCTTGATTTTTTGAGTGATGCTTGGAATGTTTTCAAAGAATACCAATGCTTCGCTTATCGTGAGATTCAATACGTCATTGATGGATTTTCCTTTATAACGTACTTCCAATGTCTCTCTGTTGTAGCGTTTGCCTTGGCATGTCTCGCATAGCACTTGCACGTCGGGTAGGAAGTTCATCTCGATGACGCGTAGTCCTGCGCCGCAGCATGTCTCACATCTTCCGCCTTTTACGTTGAAGGAGAATCTTCCTGCTTTGTAGCCTCTGATCTTCGACTCTGGCAGCTCGCCGTAGAGTTTTCTGATGTCGTCGAATACTTTTGTATATGTCGCTGGATTTGACCTCGGCGTTCTTCCGATAGGAGCCTGGTCAATCTCAATGACTTTGTCGATATATTCCAATCCTTCTATTGAATCGTAAGGTAGCGGTTCTTTTACGGAACGATAGAAGTGTTTGCTCAAGATAGGGTAGAGCGTCTCGTTTATAAGACTGGATTTTCCGGAACCTGATACTCCTGTCACGCATGTCATCACGCCGAGCGGTAGTTTCAAAGTTACGTTCTTGAGGTTATGTCCTTTAGCTCCTTTTAATATAAGATATTCGTCTTTACTAGGTTTGCGTCTTGTCTTTGGGACTTCTATTTCTCTTTTGCCGTTGAGATAGTCACAGGTGAGGCTCTTGCCTTTCTTGACTTCTTTCGGCGTTCCTTCAAAAGTGACTTCGCCTCCGTGCTTGCCTGCGCCAGGTCCAATGTCGACGATATAGTCGGCTGCCATCATAGTGTCTTTGTCGTGTTCCACTACGATGATGGAGTTGCCAATGTCGCGCAGTTCTTTCAAGGATTCTATAAGTCGCTGGTTGTCGCGTTGATGCAAGCCGATGCTTGGCTCGTCCAAGATATATAATATTCCTGTCAGAAGTGATCCTATTTGAGTAGCAAGGCGGATACGTTGTGCCTCGCCGCCAGATAATGTTTTGGCAGGACGGTTAAGATTCAGATAGTCAATGCCTACATTCAACAGGAAGTCAATACGTTTCTTTATTTCCGCCAGTACGTCAGTAGCGATTTCCTTTTGTTTTTTGTTGAGATGTTTAGGCAGTTCCTCGAACCATTTTGCTAAGTTTACGATGTTCATCTCGGCCACTTCTGAGATGTTCTTGTCGTTTATCTTGAAGTATAAGGCTTCTTTCTTAAGACGCGCTCCATGGCATTCTGGACATTGTGTCTCGTTCATGAAGCTTGTGGCCCAGCGTTTTATGGCAGGCGATGCGTTCTCGTCGTTTTGTTCTATGATGAAGTTGATGATGCCGTCGAAGGTGGCTGTGAATGTCGACATCGTTCCATATAGTTCTTTAGTCACTGTAAATCCGTCGCTGCTTCCATAAAGAATGGCGTTAAGGGCTTCTTCTGATAATTCCTTCAACGGAGTGTCTAAGGTAAATCCGTAATGAAGTCCTAATGTCTCCAACTGATTGAATATCCATGAGTTCTTGTATTCTCCGATAGGAGCGAGGCCTCCTTTCTTGATGCTCTTCTCCATATCAGGAATTATCTTGTTCATGTCGATGACGGTCACTTCTCCAAGTCCGTTGCATTTCGGACAAGCTCCGTATGGGGAGTTGAAGGAGAAGGTGTTAGGTTCAGGATCTTGGTATGAAAGACCTGTAGTAGGACACATAAGCATACGACTGAAATATCGCACGTCGGTCTGTCCTTCTTCCAGGACGAACAATAATCCTTTGCCGTGTTTGAAAGCGAGTTCTATGGCCTTGGCGATTCTGCTTCTGTCTTCGCCGACTAAAAGCCTGTCGATGACAATCTCAATGTCGTGTACTTTATAACGGTCGACTTGCATGCCGTAGTTGAGTTCTTTTATCTCGCCGTTGACACGTACTCTCAAAAAGCCTTGCTGGCGGATGTTTTCAAAAAGCTCGCGGTAATGTCCTTTACGTCCTCTTACCACAGGAGCTAATATGTTGATTTTTTTGTTTTTGTAAATCTTGTTTATGATGTCGCAGATCTGTTCTTCTGAGTAACGGACCATTTTTTCTCCTGTGTTATAAGAGAATGGCTCGGCAGCTCTAGCGTAGAGAAGTCGCAGGTAGTCATATATTTCAGTTATCGTTCCGGCGGTGGAGCGAGGGTTCTTGTTGACGGATTTCTGTTCAATGGAGATGACGGGACTTAGACCTTTGATGTCATCAACTTGCGGACGTTCCATATTGCCTATGAACTGGCGTGCGTAAGACGACAAAGATTCCATGTAGCGTCTCTGTCCTTCAGCATATATAGTCTGGAAAGCCAATGATGACTTTCCGCTGCCGCTAAGTCCAGTTATCACGACGAGCTTGTCGCGTGGAATCTTAAGGCTTATATCTTTGAGGTTGTTTTCTTTAGCTCCGTAAATCTCTAAGAATTCCTCTTCAGAAATGTTATTTTTGTCAATTGAGTTCATTTTCGTAGTTTTCTTCTATTGCTAAAGAATCGTTAAGTAAAAATAAGTCGTCGCCAATCAGGTTCATGATATGGCCGTGAGTTATGTTGAAAGGCTTTTTAGGTATCTTGATTTCATATACCTCGCCTTTGTTTACTTTCAAGGAATTGCTTCTTAGCCAAGGGTTAAAGACTTTCAGAAGTTTATATGTGATGTCGTGTTCTTTGGCGAATTCCGCCCAGCTTTCAACGCTTTCGTCAACTTTGACTATATTGTATCTATATGGTTCATACGAAAGTTTTGAGCTTACATATATTCCATATTTCTCTGGATTTTCAAAAATAGTTTTAATGGCTAGTATGCGGAATACGTAACGTTCTGTTTCTTCCGCCATCAGCAGGTCGTAGTAAGAGTCTGTTCCTTGTTCCTTGATGAATTTCAACACTCTTGTTGTTCCTGCATTATATGCCGCTGCTACTAATGTCCAGCTGCCAAATCTCTCGTATGCTTTGAGAAAATATTTACATGCGGCTTCTGTTTCTAGTTCGACATTATATCGCATGTCGACATCTTTGCTGATTTTAAGTCCGAAGTCTTCTGCAGTACCTTTCATAAATTGCCAAAATCCGGCGGCACCGGCAGGAGATACTACGTTGGTCAGATTACTCTCAATTACGCAAAGATATTTGAAGTCATCAGGCACGCCGTATTTTTTCAAGATAGGCTCAATGACTGGAAACCAGCGTTTTGAGCGTTTGAGCAATACCATCGTATTGCTGTGGAAATATGTGTTCGACAGAAGTTCTCTCTCGTAACGTTCTCTGATGTTGAACATCTCGAGCGGCACTCTTTCATCGGCAAAATATACATCTTCGCAAAATTCAATGTCGTGGCTTTGTATCACGATTTGTTCTAATGATACAGGACGTTGGTTCGCTGTTCTTATAGCAATGATGCTCATTACGAGAGCAATGATAATCATTGATATTAAAGATATTATTGCTATTATTAAGAGTGTCTTTGTCTTCTTCATTTTTTAAGTTCTATATAAAAGGGGTTTCAAAGTTTTTGAATAATGGAGAAATTTTATCTTTTTCAGATAGAATAGGATTTTCAATATTCCAGTCGATATCGATGTCTGGGTCGTTCCATAACAGGCTGCCTTCAGATTCTTTGTTGTAGATGTTGGTGCATTTGTAATTGAATACAGTCTCGTCTTCCAAAGTGACGAAACCGTGAGCGAAACCTTCAGGAATCCAGAATTGAAGCTTGTTGTCTTCGCTTAAAATGACAGACTCCCACTTGCCGTAAGTTGGCGAGTCCTTGCGTAAGTCAACAGCAACATCCATGACGGAACCTTTTACGACTCTGACGAGTTTGCCTTGTGTGTAAGGAGGCTTCTGGAAATGCAATCCGCGCAATACGCCTTTTGATGATTTTGACTCATTATCCTGAACGAAGTCCATCGTAAGGCCTTCTTTTGCGAAACGTTCCTTGTTGTATGATTCGAAGAAATATCCTCTCTCATCTCTGAAAACGTCAGGCTTTATTATCAAAAGACCTTCTATAGAAGTTTTGATTATTTCCATGATTTTTGGCTTTAAGCTTTGAGTCCTAAGCTTTGAGTCCTGAGTTTTTACCCTGGCTCGCAGCTCATAGCTCATCGCAAAATGATTTATGTTTTGAGACGCATCAATGTAGTTTATATTTATAGGAAACATTGACACGTCTCTACATTATTTTTATTATAAATTATGCATTATAAATTATGCATTATGAATTGAATCAAAGGTGTACCACTTCATCGTGTGCAGCAGCTGCTGCTTCCATCATTGCTTCCGACATTGTTGGGTGAGGGAAGATGGTGTTGATGATGTCGCGGCCTTTTGCGCCTAACTCGCGTCCGAGGACAGCAGTAGCGACCATTTCTGTTACGTTGTCGCCGACCATGTGGCAGCCGAGCCATTCGTCGTTAGCAGCATTGAAGACGACTTTGATGAATCCGTCTCTGTTGCCTGATGCAGTTGCCTTGCCTGATGCTGTGAATGGGAACTTGCCAACTTTTACTTCATAACCAGCAGCGATGGCTTTTGCTTCGGTGAGACCTACTGATGCTACTTCTGGAGTGATGTATGTACAGCCTGGGATATTGTTGTAATTCAATTTTTCTGGGTCTAAGCCGCAGATCTTTTCAACGCAGATGATAGCTTCGTGTGATGCTTTGTGT